>NZ_JAUBVJ010000100.1:0-27415 GCF_036702785.1 Microcoleus sp. AR_TQ3_B6
TCTACCGAAACATAAACCTATTCATATTCACTCATTTATTTATTATACATTGCTGATGTTATTAAATTTTCATTCCTTAGTGATAATGGCGATCGTATTCGGTAAAGCTGCAATTTCAGCATAAGTGCGGTGCTGATTGGATTCCTCAAAAAAGTCGATCGCATTGGCCAGCAAATTCATCACTCTCTCTGAGATTGCAGCAAGTATTTCTGAATAGATTTGATGCCGATATCTAGTGGTGGAACTGCGATGTGGCTGTAAACTATTTCTAAGGGGTCGTTGCTGGGGAAAGGCAATTTTCCTGTCAGCATTTCATACAAGTTTGTGCCGATACCCGCCTTAAAAAGGGCAGGATGGGAGCGATCGCACGCGGGCCTAAAACAGGAGGTGAGGGGAGCGATCGCACGCGGGCCTAAAACAGGCAATTGAACGGGTTCTCAATCAGCAACAACCGTAACTGCACAGATAGTAGAAATTGATTCTGGCTCTGGCAAAATACGCACGCGAGCAAATTTTAAACCGCTGACTCCTTGCAGCGATTCTACCAGGCCCGTCTGAACTTTTGGCTCTACCCAACCTTCGCGAGACAAGTAGCGCAAGTATTGTTGGTACTCTTCCCATTCGTCTTCCGCTGAATAAACAACCGTTAACATTCCTGGCTGGGTAATTCGCTCTTGTAAGTCTTTGTCAACGGCTTTTTCGATCCGCTTTTTCACGAGTTCGTAGCGGATGTCGCGAGTGCCTTTTACGTCAAACATTTTTTCGGTATTTTCGTTGTGAAAAATGTCGATCGTGGTATTCTGCACTAAAACTAAATGTGCGAGCTCCATGTTAATTTGAGACTCGGCTTGCAGGCGAAAAACTGTGCGGCCGCAGTCACAAATTGCTCGCAGTTGTTCGTACCGCAAACTGTGCAGGTGAAACGCGCTGAATTTGGGGTCGATCGATTTTCCTACATAAATCATGTGATCGATACCGTCGGTGCATTCGATGTCGCAGTAGTGGGGGAGAATTTGCTGCATTTTTTCTTGCCAGCGAGCCCAGGTTTCTTGTAGTTTGGTGCTGATTAGGTTCAGCATTTGGTCGTAGCGGGTGCGATCGCTGTAAACGCACTTGTGTTCGTTTTCACAGGCGGCTCGGTAAGCTTCAACGGCTACCTGAACCTTGGGGTCGCACTGCTGAAAATAGTCAAAATATACTTCTAAACGCTCGTTTAAATACTCGGCTGCTCGCACCTCCATATCGACTGTTACTTTTTCTTTTAAATGCTGGATGTAGTCGAGCAAGTCGAGCCGGAGTTGCTCGCCGAGGTGGGTAGTTTGTGTTTCGCAAACGGCATCAGCTATGACTAAAGCTAAGCGAAATTGTTCGAGCAAATCAGTTTGAATAGCTCGGTTTCTTTCGTCGCTAGAACCGCGAATGTCCGAAATTCCGTACAGCGGATAAACGTCAGCAAATACGATTGTTTCTGCGGGCAGTCCCCAACTTCGCCTTTCTGCTTCTTGGGCGAACCGCCACTCGACTGCGGGGTGGATGTTGTGAATCTTGGTAAACCGCTCCTGGATGGCTTGCCGCAGGGCTGCAATGAAGGCGGGAATGAGTTCTTGGGCGTGTTGAGCGTCAATGCCGTTGAAGTGGTTGGGCCGATCGCACAACAGCCCCACGACACCCAAAATCTGCTGCCCGCACCCCTCGCGGGTGATAGATTTGACTACTAGGGGCACCAGCAGCATCGATCGAGTCCCCATTTTCCGCAAAGTTCGATCGCACTCGGTTTCGCACTCCCGGCGCAAGTCTGGCACGTTCCAAACTTGATTTGCTGCTGTGGCTTTCAAAAAGTGAGAATCTTCTAGGGAGTTCATTGAATAAAGAATCGGCTGTAAATGTTGGCCGTCTTTTGCAACTAATAGCTGAACCTGTTCGTCGTCGGGGCGCAGCAGCAAAGTGCCGTCAGCATTGAAGAGCGATCGCAAACACCGATCGATTCTCTCAAATTTTGCTGGCCGCAGCATCGAATCTTGATCGATCAATAACTGAGTCAGCCGCCGAATTTTCTCCTGCACGGTGACATCAAAACCTTCTAGCAGCAGCCAACCTTCTACGCGGTAATTATCCAACTGCAATCGATCGGCTAAATTTTCCAGTTGATTCGGCTGCATCAGCCAAGCTTCCCGTTCCGCCACAGGCATTAATCTTAAAGAAACATCCGCAAATTCATCTATTTTTGAGTCAATCCGACTAATTTTCAACTGTTCCGAACAGAGCCAAAATTCAATAAATCGGGGTTGTCGGTGTTTGGGGTTTTTTACACTCGCGGTGACAGGTTCGTCTAGCACCTGCAAACCATCGATATCAATTTGATAATATTGTTTAAATACCCAGTGCAAAAGGTGGTGGCGGTACAATTGTCCTGCTGTTTTGCCGTTCCAATCCTCGAACATTTCCAGCAGAGTGATGCCGGTTTCTGCAAACCCACCGTTGGTAGATTTAGTTGCCAAGGACGTACCCTCCCAACCGGTCAAGCGACAAAATGCAGCGTTAGCGTAACGCAGGGCAAAAGTTCTCGGTTCCATTACTGCGATTAAAACGCGGCGGTCGCCTAGCAATTGAAACAGTCGCTTGAAATCTTGTTTCCACGTTTTCAAGCGTTCCATTTCAGCAGATTCAGTGGGTACTTTGCCAGCCAAAGCTTCCAGTAGCTGTTCTATACTTGGTTCGCTGGGCAGATTGTTACTGTCTTGCTCTGTGGAGACGATATCTGTCGCTGGCAGTGATTTTACGGAGTTGTTGTTGTTTTGATGGGAAGACGAGTTAGGAGTTGACATGAGTAAAACACCTGAAAGCAGTGGATTTTGCCAAAAAATATCAGCGCTCGGCAATTATGGCTTTGTAAAGAACTTTGAGCCTGTTTGTAAAGTTTGTGTGTGGGTATGGGAAACTGGGTTTTTTCTCGGACGATGGGCCCAGGGACTGTTACTTTTATTCACAAACAACCTCTCAGTCTCAACGTTATAGGGGATATTAAGGTGTGTACCACCTAGGGGGTAACACCCATTATAAGCGGTAGATAGTAGCGGATAGTGTCAGCAACTAATACTATTTGACTCAGAGGCGAGATAGATAGCAGGTTTGGGTTGAAGGAGGCACAGGCCTGGGAATTGGTAATTGGTAATTGGTAATTAGTAATTGGCAATTGGCAAGCAGGTTGCTTGTCAGTAATTTAGCAAATAAACTTGCAACCAAAAATTAAATACACTGGGTATTTGGTAACGCAAGTATTAACATATATAATACAGCTAACAGCATTGGATAAAGGACATACTTATGGCTTTAACGATTAACAATCTCATCAGCGATGTGACAGGATTCCCTGTATTTGCTGGCGGTGGACCACGTCTTTTGGGCTTCGCTACATCCGATGAGATTGACGTAGAGGATGGAAATTTGTCGTCTTTTCCCTGGGGAGTTTGGGGACTCGACGGCAACGATACTATAGGAGGATCGTCGGATTCCAATGAACGGCTGTTAGGAAATAATGGCAATGATGCGATCGGCGGTGGTGGCGGAAATGACATAATTTACGGCGGGAAAAATGACGATCGCCTGGATGGAAATGATGGCAACGACGTAGTTAGGGGCGACGCCGGAAATGACGTTATGTTTGGAGGGTTCGGGAACGATATCCTGCGGGGAGGGCAAGGAGAGGACGATTTAGACGGCTATGAGGGCAACGATTTCTTGGTGGGCGATCGGGGAGTTGACGTGCTCACGGGAGGGTCAGGTGCTGACATATTTGTGCTCAGAAGCAACGAAGGATTTGGAGTCAATGCAGCAGATGTCATTACAGATTTTAACTTTGACGAGGGCGATCGCATCGGTTTGACTGACGGTTTAACCGAACTAGACCTCCTCTTCACGGACGACAATCTAATCGCTTACGACAATGACGGAATTGTAAATGATATGGTGATTCGCAACCGAAGAGACGGACTGATTGTGGGAGTAGTTTTAAATGCGGATAGCTTTGAACTTGTCGGTGCATTTGAACAGGCTAGTCCGTTTGCTTTGGCAGTTAATGGTTCTCAATTCCAGTTTTTGGCTTAGTTATTTGTAGGTAATTAGACGGGCGATCGGGCTAGTTCCGGGTAGGAGATACGGCACTGCCGTGTCCCTACATATCGTGGGAAATCTATCTGTAAGCAACCGTACTTTGCAGAATTGATATTAAAACAGTTATCCCTTTAGATATTTTTTATGCTCATCTAAAAGTAGAAATTAAAACTCGGGGAAAGTATATAAACTGTTGTGCATTTAAATTGTATATTTCGAGTCCCGATCAAAAATCGTCAAATCCTCTCCCCCTCTCCCCGAATCCCCCTCTCCCTCTCTAATACCATAGGCAATCTAGATGCAACACAGCTTATGACCATTGCCACTCACCCCAAATTAACTGTACTCCCAGAACAGCGGTTGATTTTGCCGCTATCAATGACTTGGGAACAGTTCAAAGCTTTGGATTCCTTGCTAGAGTACACTCGCAGTGTTCGCTTGTCTTACCTCGACGGATATGTGGAAATTATGACACGTTCGTCGAAGCATGAAATCATTAAATATCTGATGGCAGGAATGTTATGTCAGTTTTTTTTATAAAAAGATATTAGTTTTAGACCGACGGGTAGCGCTACACTCCAAGGGGAAGCAAAAGGCAGCAGCAAGGAACCAGATTTATCTTACTACTTTGGCGAAGACAGACGGCAGCGAGAAACACCCGATTTGGCGATCGAAGTTGTTTTTACTAGCGGAACTATCAACAAACTGGAATACTACCGCAGATTTAACGTAGCGGAAGTTTGGTTTTGGGAAGACGGAGTATTTTCGATTTACCAACTGAACTCGGAGGGTTACGATCGCGTTTCTCGGAGTATGCTGTTGCCGGATTTGGATCTAGAATTGCTGGGGAGATGCCTGCAAATGTCGGAAGAAAAAGAAGCTTTGAAATTGTTTCGGGATGCAGTTCGAGCTGGTTAACCTAGAAGATATACAAGTAAAATATGGCAGAGTAATGCCGGCAATGGTGGAAATATACGAAATGTACGAAATGTCATAAAAAGCGAAATTATCGGCAAACATCCAGGGTTTCTGGTTTTCAGAAATTTTATTTTAATCTATACTATTCGGAGTATAAAAAATCTTACTCTTCAGCAATTACCTATGAATAGGGATTATTCGCGCTTTGATTCCCTCACCAGCATCCTAGCAGGAACAGTAACGGTAGCAGGAATAGTTGTTTTTGCAGCAGCACCAGTTTTCGCAAAAACTCCCCAAGAAATTGCCAAATTAGCTGAATCTGTAACCGTTCAAATCAACAGTACAAATCATGGTGGCGGGACAGGATTTATTATTGCCAAACAAGGCACGACTTACACTATACTGACAGCTAACCACGTTGTTGCAAATAGCCAAGCTACCTATACGATTCGCAGTCATACGGGAAAAGACTATGCAGTAACCCATTTTGCACGATTACAAAAAAGCCAGAATGAGCCTGATTTAGCAGTCCTAACATTTAACAGCACAGAATCTTATCCAGTTGTTACTTTAGGCGATTCTGCACAAGCGACAGTTGGAACAGAAATTTTTGTGTTTGGCTATCCAGGTAATTTAGCTGAAAATAAATTGGGAACTAAACGCAATTTTGAGTTTTCACCAGGCTATATTACCAGCCGTCTCCCGAATCATCCGCGTGGTTATACTTTACGCTACAATGCTATTACGAAAGGGGGCATGAGTGGAGGGCCTGTATTTGATGCTGAAGGGCGTGTTGTTGGGATTCATGGAGAAGGCGATATCGATTATGATCGTGTCACAGACGGAAAAGTTATGACAGGTTTAGCGTTGACTAAAACCGGGTTTAATTCTGCGATTCCTATTAACACTTTTATAGCTAAATTGTCGGATGCAGGTTTAAATCGTTCTGCTATTTTGGTGAATACTTCCACCGCCACTAACGCACCTCTGAAACTGAACAATCCCCAAGATGCTAAGACTTATTACGTTCGGGGTTTAACTCGGTTTGACAAGGGAGATTTGTCAGGGGCTGTTGCCGATTTTAACCAAGCAATTCAAACTCAATCAGATTATTCAGAAGCTTATTTCTATCGAGCCCTCGCTTATTTCGATTTGAAACAAATGCCCAAAAGTATCGCTGATTATAGCAAGGCGATCGCCCTAAATGCCGGTTATGTTGACGCTTACTACAATCGGGGGCTGGTTTTGTCAGCAATTGGAGATAAACCGGGGGCGATCGCAGATTATACTCAAGTCATCCGCTTGGATAGAAACTTTGCAGCAGCTTACAACAACCGAGGATTGGCGCTTTCGGACTTGGGCGATCAAAAAGGGGCGATCGACGATTTCAATCAAGCGCTGCAAATCAATCCCGGTCGCGCCAACACTTATTTTAACAGAGGATTAGCGCTGTTTCGCATCAATAACGATCGCTCTGCCTTAGCTGATTACACTCAAGCGATTCAACTCAATCCCAATTATGCCAAAGCTTATGCTAACCGAGGCATTACTTTAGCGAGAATGAGAGATACAAAAGGGGCGATCGCAGATTTGCAGCAAGCCGCCCGTTTATTTAGGGCTCAAGGAATGAATGCAGATGCTCAAAAAGCATTAGATTTGATTGGTCAACTGCAAAAATAGGATTGATTTGATACAGAATATTTGTAGGGAAACGGCACTGCCGTGTCCGTATCCGCAGAAATATAGGAAGAGAAAGAAAGAGGACACAGCAGTGCTGTGTCCCTACCGAATATCTCTATTACTTCCCTAAAACCTCACCGTCACCAAAATCACCCGCCGAGGCTGATCTTCCGCTTCAATAGTATACTCAACACGCCCAAAACCTTTCGGTCCCGGTTCAACTAAATCATAGCGAGATGTCACCGTACCTCCGGCTGTATCGTATTGAGCAAAAACAGCACCGGGATTCCTCCCAGCAGACGCATCCGCATCCCCTCCCCAAGAACCCCAATCATCCAATCGCGATCGCGTTGGCAATACAGAAGCCGCGATTTCTGGAGGTGTAAGTCTTTGATCGGCTAAGACTTGTTGAGCGTTATGAATAGCGCACATTGTCGGCCCTGAAATTTTGGCATCGCTATACTGATCTTCCCACTTTTGTACGAAGCCAAAGCCAACATTCGGGCCGACTCGATCCTGTCTTTGCCGCCCCCACAGCCGACTGGTATCTGATGCAAAATTAGAACCGCTGCCAGTTACCGCTAATTCGGTTCTTTTGCTGGTAAAATTGCGGTTAACAAATTCTTTGTCTGCGGTGCGAATGGCGTTAGCGGCCGCTGGTTCTATTTTACTGCTAACATTAGTATTGCCTTGTACGATTGGTGAGAGAACGCCAGGGATGGGCTGTGCTCCACAATATTTTTGAATACCGTTAAAAACGCGATCGGCTGATAAAGCACTAATCGGAAATTCTAGGGAATAAGCTTCAGCAGGTTTGGGGAAAAAGATGCCGGATGTTGCGGAAGCAGCAAAAGAAGCGCCACCCCAGATTACGATACGATTAAATTGACGGCGGCTAACACTCATAATTTATCTACTCCCTGGAGAGCTTGCCCCTGGTATAATGTGGAACCAGAAGAAGTAGTAATACCCATCATTACAATTTGTGGCTCGGGAACAAGAGATATCAAGGGCTAGGCTTTTACCATTACTAACATCGACCAGCAGTGAATTGACCTGCCCAGCTTTCCCTACCTGGGAGGCTACTTGATTTCCATCTACATAAACATCTATTTTCGCAGGGGGTTTGCTATCCTGATCGCTAACCCCATACTCTATTCGGAGAGAGGCGCGACCCCCAGGCAGTCGGCAGGTGATACCCAAAGGTGTAGCTGTCAGAATGCTGGTGTATATTTGTCGGGCTATGGAAACATCTGTGCTTGTGGTCCAATAAATGCTAGACCCTCTCTTAACACAGTTCAGCTCGAATATATAGATTTCGCGCTGGGCCTGTGCCACTTGTGCGCCAACTGTCGCTAAAGTAAAAGACAATACCCCAGCCGAGAACAAACCGCTGAGCCACCGCACTCGCTTCATATAAATATCCTGCTAATACCTTAATCAATTAATATAAAGGATGAGCTGTGTAGGAAAAGTCCTGACTTTAGATAGATGACAAAATCAAAAATGTCACTATTGTACGAAATGTCAGGTATAATGAATGGCGTAAACTCCAGCTTCTCCCTAATCTATGGATATTGCCGAAGTTTTGACACTGGCAGATGAGCTAATTTTTGCTAAAACGGGAAAGCATTTAGATTACGTGCAAGAAGCTATTCTGCGGGGAACTTTACAAGACACAACTTACACGCAAATCGCTCAAGAAGTTTACTCAAGTCCAAGTCATGTCAGAAATGTCGGCTCACAACTTTGGAAAATACTTTCTAAAGAATTGAAAAAAGATATTACTAAAACAAATTTTAGGGCTGTATTAGAGAAGGGTAAAATTTATAATTATCAATCAGCAATTGTTGAAAATATAACAGGCGAGAGTATAACAGTTAATAATAAGCTTAACATTTGTCGTGAAAAAGTGCGATCGCCCAAAACACCCCAAAACCCCCAACCAACCGCAAAACAGCCCCGGATCGACTTAGGCGACGCACCAGAAATCTCGACATTTTACGATCGCACATCCGAACTCACCACCCTCAAACAATGGATTTTGGAAAACCGCACCCGTCTGATCAGCATCTTAGGATTAAGCGGAATCGGCAAAAGTGCGATCGCACTCCAACTAATCCAACACATTCAATATGAATTCGACTGTATAATCTGGCGAAGCCTCCGCGACGCGCCACCCCTCCAAATACTCCAAACCGACTTAATTAAATTCCTCTCGCAGCAGCAACAAACTACCCCCCCCTTATCAAGGAAGGGCGAAGAGATTCAACCTCCGTCTCCCCCCCGAAGCTTAGGGGGGTTGGGGGAGGTAATCAACTATTTGCGATCGCACCGCTGTCTCATCATCCTCGATGACGTGCACACAATCTTCAGCAGCCAACAACTAGCAGGAAACTACAAACAAGGCTATGAAAATTATGGCACTTTCTTCAAACAAATAGCAGAATCATGTCACAACAGTTGCATAGTTTTGCTCAGTTGGGAAAAACCCAGAGAAATTGCAGCATTAGAAGGCAAACCTAAAAATTGTCAAACATTGCAACTCAATAGTTTAGGCGAACCAGCGCGAGAAATATTCACACAAAAAGGTTTAGCCGAATCAGAAAAATGGTCAGAATTGATAGACATTTACCGAGGTAACCCCTTGTGGTTAAATATAGTAGCTGCTGCCATTCAAGACTTATTTAGCGGCAAAATTTCTGAATTTTTATCCTATGATAGCCTAGTTTTAGCAGACTTAGAATATTTATTGCACCAACATTTTCAGCGCTTGTCAGACAGCGAAAAACAAGTAATGTCATGGTTAGCAAATCAAATCAAAGCAGTCGAAATCTCCCAAAAGCCAGCCCTGCTCGAATTATCCCCTTCAGAATTCCTAAAAGCCGTCGAATCATTGAGACGCAGGTCATTAATCGAAAAAGTCCAAAAAGGCGATCGCGCGCTGTTTGCAGTCCAGCGGGCGATCGCAGAATACATAAAAACCAACATCAAATAACACTATTTCTCAAAAGTAACTTCCAGGCTCCAGCCTGGGAATCAATATCCAGAGGCTCTGCCTCGGTTGGGAAAATGGAGGCAGAGCCTCCGAATATGCCTTACTTTCGCCAGAGCCTGGTAACGAGTAATTTATATTCAAGCAAACAGCAAGTTTTCTACCAGAGTTTTAGGTTCTGGGAGAGATTTACCATCTGCCTGATATTCTTCAACTAAAAGCTCTAATACCTCTACTGCATTCTGCAAAGCTTCTTCGTAGGTATCTCCATGAGTGTGGAACTGCTGAGATGGAAAATTAGGTAAGTGAACTAGGTAGCAGTTATCTTCATCAGACCATTGAATAACAATTATATAAGGTAATTTCATGATTCAGGTTCCTCTTCTTCAATTGCTTTCAATATGCCAATCTTTAGATTAACTTATCTCACTCTAAATACAGTTTCGCATCATCGCCATCATTTCCAGCAATGGTAATTGGTTCATTAGGTAGTAAAGGATGAACCCATCTTGTATGGCTGCCTTTTGCCGAACGATAAGTAAACCCAGCTTTTAGCAGCACGCTTTTGAGTTCTCGAATCTTTTTGGGCATAAGCAGACATTAAAACTGTGGCAAGGTGACGGAAATACTTTAATCGTATTCCAGAAAGTAGGGTTTGTCCAAACGTATCCTAATACATGAATTTGAAGTAGTTGCAGCATTAATCCGCCTTCCTCAGCGGTTAGAAAATAAAAACATTCAACTTTCAGCAAAACCCCAATCCAAAAACTCCCATTTAGCCTAAAATTAAAAATAGTGACTAGCCAACAATGCCCTATGTTTGAAGCCCTTGCCGATCGACTCGAATCCACCTGGAAAAAACTGCGCGGACAAAATAAAATCTCCGAGTCCAACATCCAAGACGCGCTCAAAGAAGTCCGCCGCGCCCTTCTGGAAGCCGATGTCAACCTCCAAGTCGTCAAAAACTTCATCGGAGAGGTAGCAGCAAAAGCACAAGGAGCAGAAGTAGTTTCAGGCGTCCGTCCAGACCAACAATTCATCAAAATCGTCCACGACGAACTCGTGCGCGTCATGGGGGAAACCAACGTACCCCTCGCCACCGCCGACTCCGGCCCGACAGTCGTGCTCATGGCCGGTTTGCAAGGTACCGGGAAAACCACAGCCTCAGCCAAATTAGCACTGCACCTGCGCAAGCAAAATCGTACCGCACTGCTAGTCGCAACCGACATTTATCGACCAGCCGCGATCGACCAATTGCTCACACTCGGCAAACAAATCGACGTACCAGTATTTGAATTAGGCAAAGACATTGACCCGGTAGAAATTGCCCGCCAAGGCATCGAACACGGCAAACAAATCGGCATTGATACCATCATCGTCGATACAGCAGGCCGCCTGCAAATCGACCAAGACATGATGGCAGAATTGGGCCGCATCAAACAAACAGTACAACCCCACGAAACGCTGTTAGTTGTTGATGCCATGACCGGCCAAGAAGCAGCAAATTTAACCCGCACCTTTCACGAACAAATCGGCATTACCGGCGCAATCTTAACCAAATTAGACGGCGACAGCCGCGGCGGTGCAGCTTTATCCGTGCGGCAAATATCCGGCGCGCCGATTAAATTTGTCGGCGTCGGCGAAAAAGTGGAAGCATTGCAACCATTTTATCCCGATCGCATGGCATCGAGAATACTCGGCATGGGCGATGTCTTGACGCTAGTAGAAAAAGCGCAAGAAGAATTCGACATCGCCGACGCCGAAAAAATGCAAGAGAAAATGCTCACGGCAAAGTTTGACTTTACCGACTTTCTCAAACAAACCAGACTGTTAAAAAATATGGGTTCCCTCGGCGGCATCATGAAAATGATTCCCGGGATGAACAAACTCTCAGAAGAACAAATGCGGCAGGGAGAAGTGCAGCTAAAACGCACCGAAGCCATGATCAATTCCATGACAGTAGAAGAACGCCGCAACCCCGAACTTTTAGCAAGTTCTCCATCCCGCCGCCGCCGCATCGGCAAAGGCGCCGGCTACGCAGAAAACGACGTAACAAAGCTCGTCAGCGACTTCCAGAAAATGCGTACAATGATGCAGCAAATGAGTCAAGGCAACTTTACAGGAATGGGAGGATTGCCCGGAATGCCCGGAATGCCCGGAATGGGCGGCCCCGGAATGCAGCCCGGTTCCCGCGGCTACATGGGCGCCCAGCAGAAGAAGAAAAAGAAAAAAGATAAGCCTAAAAAAGGTTTCGGACAGTTGTAATACAAGGAAGAAGTAGATACCGTAGGGTGCGTCCCTATCAAAAATCTATCTTCTTCCTGATTCTTCCTTCGTGTCCTAGCGCTTACGCGCGGCTTCGCCTAAGGCGTCGAAAGCGGTTCAATAATCTACTCTAAAAACTTTGAATCGTTTGTTTAAATTCGCGCATAGCCTGAAGGTGATTTTCAATAGTAATACACCTCACCAATAGTACAATATCTAAATCAGGTAGAACAAAAGAGCGATCGACCTCTGCATATCCATCAGCCCCCAACCAATACATACGAAGTGCGCCATTTTCCCAAAACCAAACTTCAGGAATTTGCAGGCGTTTGTAAGCTTCCAACTTGTTAATACCGCCACTAGTCACCACCACTTCCACCGCCAAATCAGGAAATTCTCGGTTAGGTCCCAACTTATAGGATTTATCAGCTTCTCGCTTCACCAAACCCGATGGACTTTCCAGCGTCATCGAACCAGTAGGCTGATAATCAATTCCCATTTGAAGCAGATAAAGATCTAGTAGAGAACCAATTCGTTCTTTAATAGTTTCATGTTTTTCTCCAGGCATACGTCTAATCTCCAATACCCCATCTAAAAACGACAGCCTCACCCCTGGGCGTGAGAGAAGTTGTTCAACCACCTTAAACTCTCTCCAACTCAGCTCGTCAATTAAGATAGGTTCATCGATCCCTTCTAACCTTTCTAAAGTTGTCGTCATCCCAACCGCTCCTTACTCAATCCAATCTTAATTATATCTGCGTTCATCTGCGTTCATCTGCCGACATCTGCGGTTGCAATCCCATCTACTGTCCAAAAGTTCCCTTATACTCGTCCGGTACAAATTCCGTAACCACTTGGCCCCCGCCGCCGTCGCCTTTGACAATCACAGTTTGATTTTTCAACTCTCCCGCCGCCCTCGGCCCAGTCAAATTAAACACCGGATTTAGCTGCCGGTAAACCACATTTCCTTCCGCATCGAAAGTCTGGTTAGTTAAATACCACGTTACTCGATCGGTATTTAATTGAGCTTGACGTTTTTCCCCAATTCCCACCACATTTCCCGTCAAATAAAATATTTTTTTCTCTAAATCTCCCCGCCCTGTATCCCCAGTCATCGTCACCTTTTCCACGCGGTGAAAAACCTTCACAAGCCCGGGCGATACCACAGATTGCGCCGGAAAATTCCAACTCATCAAACTGCTTTCTATTTGCAGCGGCGGGTCTGATGGCATCAACTGAGCGTTTTGCGTCAGCGTCGCAATCTTGGTTTTTAAGTCTACATCTACTTTGTCGGCAAAACCGCTGTCTGTTACTATTTGGTCTTTGTATCTATCAATTTGAGTCGGCTTATCGCTGTTTACCTTTTGTTGAGCCACAAACCACACTAAGTGCTCAGTTCGCAATTGCAAAACCGGATCTTTAACATTAGCCACCACAGAGCCGAATAACTCCATTCTCTTAGCCCTACTGAAAACCCGCGCTTCCTTCGCTGAAGCCGTCACCTGTTTGTGCTCTCCCGTCAAATTGTTGCGGACAACTAAAACATCTTCCTTCGGCCGCCACTCCAACTCATTTCCCCGCAATACCACTCCACTTTTCAGGTCTTTAGCGACTATGTTACCTTTGAGAAAAACCTGATTTCCTTCCTGAAAGACCTGCCCGGTTTCTCCCTGAATGTCGTAAATTTCTTTGCCGTCCTGAAACAATTTGCCCACAGGTTTCTGAACGTTAACTATCTTTTTGTCTTTGCTGTAAACGGCATTTTTCGAGTTTACTTTCCAGAACGTCTCGCCCTTTTCGTTTGCTTGTTCTAGAGTTACTTTGTTCAAAGTTAAAGTGCTGTTTGACTGTTGAGCAGTTTTGATATCCTCAGCTAATTTGTTTTTTTGAGTCTCTTGGGGAGCCGCACAAGCAGCAATCCCCAAAATCAGTGCTGGTAAAAATAGCAGCATCAATTTTGGGGATTTGAGATTGGGAATTTGGAATTTGAGATTAATCATTGGCAATTGGGAATGTGTAATCGGTAATTGGGAATGGGGAATGGGGAATTGGTAATTGATAATTGAGTATTGAAAAACACTTAATCAAAAATTAAAAATGTGTCATTTTTTGTTTAAATTTTTAACTTCTAATTCTCAAGGATTCAACCCATTAACCATCACCCATTACCCATTACCTATTACCCATTACCAAATCCCTATCTGTCGTCGTGTTCCTCCATCAAGCTCAGACCTGACAAAGGGCGGTAAGCATAATTAGGGCGAGATGTTTTTTGGATGTCGTCCTTAATCATTTCCAAATCGATATAGCGATCGGCTACATTAATCAAACTGTCGCTCGTCATCGATCGCAAACTCACCACCTCAACCCGCACGCCGCGATAGCTTACAGCATCGACAGCATAAGCCAAATCGCCATCACCGCTGACCAAAACCGCCGTGTCGTAAGACCCCACTAAAGCCATCATATCCACAGCGATTTCTACATCTAAATTCGCCTTCTTAGAACCATCTGGCAACTGTACCAAATCCTTAGAAATCACCCGGTAGCCGTTGCGGCGCATCCACAGCAAAAACCCCTGCTGTTTCTCGTTAGTGCGATCGACACCCGTATAGAAAAAAGAGCGCAGCAGCCGCGAACCCGCAGTTAAACGGCACAGCAGCTTAGTGTAATCAATCTCAATTCCTAACTGCAAAGCCGCGTAAAAGAGGTTAGAGCCATCAATGAAAATTGCTACTCGACCCCTATTTTCTAGAACCTGTTCCGGCGTAAAAAGGTCATTGCTTTCTATTCTATTCAACATGATTGTTATGCCTCAATTTTTATGAAAGATTGGTAAGGAAATAACTGCTAATTCGTAATCTGTCATAGCACCCCGAGCCCTGGCTGCCAACTATCAAGTTACTGTTTCCAGCAGTTCGAGTCGCTTAAACACTGGTTGAGCTTCCCCCAGAGTTTGGTTTGCCGGCAAAGCGCCCCAGGCAGCATGATCTGCAAAATTCGCTAAACTGTTAACTGTAACCCGATCGTTAAAGTCAATTGAAAAACCTAGCTGTTGATAGATAGCGTTGCTGATATTCGGAATAATCGGCGATAAAAGGTAAGATGCTAGTCTAACAGATTCCAGAACAGAATATAGCACTTGTTCTACACTTTCTATCTGTCCCTGCTTGTACAAACTCCAAGGTGCTTGCACGTCAATAAACTTGTTCCCGGCTCGAACTAATGCCAGCACGGCTTCGCAAGCCTTGCTCAAAGCCAACTCTTCGTAAAAACCCGCTACTCGATCGCCCAAATCCAGGCTCATACCCTTGAGAAGGTTGTCGCCGTCAATGTTTTCTCCCAACACATTTGGTACGCAGCCACCGCAATATTTGCGAGCCATGTTTAACGTGCGGTTAAGCAAATTTCCCAAATCATTTGCTAGCTCAGCATTCAATATATTGATAAACCGAGTTTCGTTAAAATCGCCATCCTCTCCGAACTCAATTTCTTTGAGGAAATAGTAACGCACTGCATCAGCGCCGTATTTCTTGACCAATTCGACTGGATCTAAAGTATTACCCTCCGTTTTCCCCATTTTTTTGCCGTCTTTGGTCAAAAACCCGTGTGCGAAGACGCGACCCGGCACCGGTAGATTCGCGGACATCAGCATTGCCGACCAGTAAACAGCATGGAAGCGGAGAATATCTTTGCCGATCAAGTGCAGGTCAACCGGCCACCATTTAGATAAAGCATTCTCCAACGTCGGGTCGCTGTCCGGATCTAGCAAGGCTGTGACGTATCCCAGCAAAGCGTCAAACCAGACATAGATGGTGTGACTCGGATCAACCGGCATCGGCAGACCCCATTCCACATTCACTCTAGAAATCGAAAAGTCTTGCAGTCCAGAGTTGACGAACCTCAGCACTTCGTTGCGGCGACTTTCCGGCGCGATGAAGTCGGGACGTTCTCCGTACAAAGCCAGCAGTTGGTCTTGATACCGCGACAGGCGGAAAAAGTAATTTTCCTCATCGCGCCACTCAACTTCCTTGCTGGTGTGGACAGAACACCGATTTCCTGGCAACAAATCCCGTTCATCTTTGAATTCTTCGCAGGAGACGCAGTACCAGCCTTGTTGCTGGCTCAAGTAGATGTCGCCTGAGTTCCAGACGCGCTGGAAAAATTCTTTGACAATGTACTCGTGGCGCCGCGAAGTTGTGCGGATGAAGCGATCGTACTGGATGTCGAGTTGCTCCCAAAGCGCCTCAAACCCCGGAACCACTAAGTCGCACTGAGCTTGGGGCGATCGTCCCAAACTCTCGGCCGTCCGCTGAATTTTCTGCCCGTGTTCGTCAGTCCCCGTCACCAGCAAAACTGATTTGCCCCGCAGCCGCTCAAATCTGGCTAGGGCATCGGCTGCCATAGTCGTGTAAGCGCTGCCAATGTGAGGTAAATCGTTTACATAATACAGAGGCGTTGTGATCGCAAAGGTATTTTTAGTTTTATCGGTCGATTTCATTGAATGCTAAAAGAAAATTCCCTAAATTTCGTTTCGATCTTAACTCAGCGGTTAAATTTTTTATGAAGTGGCAATCAAGCCAAATTTACTGCAAGTTATTTGCAATTGTCTAACCCGGGCTATTCCCAAAAGAAATATCGCTTTCATCTCAACACTAATCTTTTTTAGTTCTTTTTGACGAACTCTCTAAAATGTCTTAATATTTTGACATTTTGCTGGCTTCGGGTGCCGCGCGATCGTCGCGCAAGCCTCCTCAATTCATTTTTCGAGCCGCGATCCCTAGAGTTGGTCGCGCACCTAGGCAAGCACCAAAAATCATCGGTTGGGCAGTTAAACCCGCGGTTCGACTGGCGATCTATCGACCACTTTCTGTGAAGGCGCGATCGTTTGCCATCGCCATCTCTTTCCCCGATCCCCTCCAAGTCGATCGCCCGCAACTCCTGCCAATTTCCCAGCCTCTCATGGACGCAGAAACCGGGTTGTTTACGAAACTCTCTCCTCAAGCGCGATGCTTTACTTTCTTGCCCCAAAAAGAGTATAAAAACCTAGGTTTTTTCTCACAAAACGAGGTTTATAAAAGTTGCGAGTGCGTCCACAGATAATAAAACCCCAAGCCAGTTAAGCTTGGGGCTATCAAATTAGGGTGCCTCTAACAACGGATTATCCGATCGCCCTCGATCGCCATCAGGAAAACTAACTCGATTTCCGCCAATAGCTTCTGACAAATAATCCGCCGCAGCTTCCACCACCGCGATCGCATTTTCGTAAACCATCCGCGTCGGCCCCAAAACCCCTACACTACCCACCGGCACCGATCCCCGGCGGTAAGTCGAAGAAATCAGAGTACAGCCACGAATTGGTTCTAAAGAATTTTCCGAACCAATACGCACCGTTACCCGCTTCCCGGGGGTGTCCAACTCAGGCGATTCAAAAATCAAAGGCCAAAGCAGTTCTTGCTCTTGTTCGAGCAGTTGCACCAGGGTTTGAACTTGCTGCAACTGCGAAAACTCAGGCAAGCGCAGCGCTTCTGCCAAACCGCCGATCAGAATCCGCGTGTAGGTTGGATTGCTTTGGCGGCTGCTCAAAGCACTCAGCATCGTTCCCATCCACTCAGCGTACAGTTCAAAGTCCCGGTCTAACTCGCTCCAGTCTACAGTCGAGAGTTCCGAGAGCGATCGTCCCCGCAACTTAGTGTTCAAAAAATTCGACAAAATCTGCAATTGGCTATCGACGATTTCGACATCAGGTGTATTACCTTCTGCGTCCCTCGGCAACTGCACCAAAACCGACTGAGTTTCGTAGGCATCCGTCACCACAATCAGCATCACCTTTCCCGGCTCTAGCTGCACCAGTTGCAAGTGCCGCAAGCAAGCCATATTGGTTTGCGGTAGGGTGATCATGGCTATGTAACCGCTGATAGTTGCCAGGATTTGAGCAGCGCCGCGGAGTGCTGCGTCCATGCGACCATCGGACCAATTGAGCTGGTCTAGTACCTGTTCAACCTTGCGGGCCAGCGTATCAGACGGCTGAATCAACTGGTCTACGTAAATTCGGTAGCCGGAGTCAGAAGGGACTCGTCCTGCCGAAGTGTGGGGCTGATAGAGGAGTCCAGCTTTTTCTAGAGTCCCCATCGCATTGCGAATTGTAGCTGGGCTGACGCTGAGGTTGAATTCGTCAGCCAAAGCTTTTGAGCCAACGGGTTCCGCTGTAGCTATGTAGTGGCGAACCGTTGCCCAAAGGATGTGTTGTTGCCGATCGGTGAGGTTAACGCGCACAGATATTTAAGCAGAATTAGTATTCAGACAATTTGCCACTATCGAGTCAGAAGCTCTGTCCTTAAGGGCGATCGGGCAGAGTTATTTATTTAAGATAACAGATTTAGGCTTCGGTGAGTTCAGCAACGGATTGTGTACGGGATTTTACGGATTGTGTACGGGATTTTACGGATCGATGTTAAGGGAATGAACAGGGAAAAATGTTTTAACTTTTAACTTGTAACTTTCTATTTGGGAAGCTTCGCTTCAGAGAACCCGAGCTCTGCCCAAGGCCCCATTCCTCGGCCGCGCTTTACCCAATGCCCTTTAAGAGTGTTCTTGCAGAATATTTTGCAGGTAACTAGCCACTGCATCCGGCTGTTCCACCATTGCCAAATGGCCGCAATCGGGTAGCCGAAGGACATTCTCGCCGCCACCTTGGAACATCCAGTGAAAGCTAGCCAAATGCAGCACGTATTTTGGTTCCATAATTTTGTCTTTAGTGCCGGCAATAAAATAAACAGGCTGCTTTAGTTGAGACACAATTTGTGGCAAGAGGTGAATCTGGGCTTCTGTGGTCGAGTCCAACAAAGCCCCCAAAGCTGCCTCAGGATGAGCTGCCACGAAATCTCTCAAGCGCTGCCGTCCCCAGGAGCGACCGATCGAGCGGGCTACAGAATCGCGGGCAAACACGAAATCTGCTAACGGCAAGTGAGACAGCCAGCCGGGACGCATTGTCACTAGCTGCTTGCCGACCGCTCGAAACCGCTCGAATTCTTCCTTAAGATAGATGCCGCCGCCTGCATTGATGCAGACGACACCTTTAACGCGATCGGACAATTTGCTGGCTGCCCAAAGAGCGATCGTACCGCCCAGAGAGTGTCCCACCAGCCAAGCACAAGAAATATCCAGTTTTTCGAGTAAAATTTCCAAATCGATCGCGTAAGCTGCGGGAGTGTAGCAGGAATTTAGCGGTGCTCTAGGCCCGGTATAGCCGCCTCCGTCGGATAGAGAATCGCCAAACCCCCGCAAATCGTAGGTCAGGCACTGATAGTTTGGTGCCAAGCGATCGGTCAAAGGTTGCCAGTAGCGACGGCTTAACAGCCAGCCGTGGACAAATACCAGAACCGGGGAAGTTGCAGTCGCAGCCGTCAAATCGTAAGCGTGCCGAACCCCTAGAATGTCGATTGTTGTCATAATTTTATCTTATCCGCTCTCTAAGACCTATGTAAACCTATGTAAGTAGGTCAAAAAGACTCAACTCTATCGATTTACCGCTTACTTCCTGCTTCAGGGCGGTCTTAAGCTGACGATCGAGATGTTTGTCCACTTCAGAGGCAATCTTGGCATAGCTTGCCATTTTATCCGATCGCCCTGGAATAAATATTCCTTCAAACCAGCGTTCTATGTTTTTTGCAGCATTCAAATCTCTATCTGCTGTCTGACCGCAATCTAGACATACATAAACGCAATTTCTTAAGGGCATTTTGTAGCGATAATTTCCCAACGATCGCAACAAGTTTTGATAACTAGGAAACCCTCAGTCTCTCTGTGTCAATTGAGATGAAAAATTTTCTGGGTTGTATTTTATTTGACGTAGAAATTTGTACATTTCACAGTCGGCTATTGCACCCGCTAACTTGTGATTCAAAAATCTTTTAAGCCATAAAATCTCTATAGCAATCCTCAATCATTCAGATAAATTTGTAGGGTAGTGCCCCCGTGCCTACCCCCTATCTATCGGGGCAACCACGGGGGGATTGCCCCTACAATAATTACGCAAATCATTTAGGATTGCTATATCTTTACTTCCCCTTGTTTTTTTGCTAGGTAATACGTAAGTTTATGGAGCGCATTTTTGCGGATATTTGCGACTTAGACCTGTAGTTTCGCGAGCTTATTTACTACCTTTGTACGGTTATAACCTCTGGCTTTACGAATCACGCCCGGTGTTAGCGCTTCAAGTTTTTGCACATTTGTCGGTCAGCTTTGGAGTTAGCAAATACTTGACCGTTAAAGCAAACACCGAGTTCTTTAATACCGATATTAACGACCACAGGCAGGCGCCCTACCTCAACTATGGTCGATTATATCTCGTATATTACCGCTATAAACCATCAGTCAGCGGTGCGACTAATTACGCAATTGTGTGCGGTTGTAATGGGTAACGTTTCGCACAGTCTAAACCCACCTATTTTAGGGAGCTTGATACGCTTACTATCCTAGCTAATTCCTGATTTAGCTTTTGTAGCTGGTTCTATATAAAAAAATCTTAGCTTGTCCTCTTTTATTAATTTTATGCTGTCTTAGCCCTTTCTTAAAGCATTTACTCCAAGCTGTACTTAACTTACCTAATCCTGGGTGCCGTGAGGGTTTATAACTATTGTAATACCATGGGTAAATACTTTTAATTTCAGCTACCAAAGGTTTTTGTAAATCGATAGTAGTAGGGAGTTTTACGGTTTGAGCCATTGCTCGCAACGCCACTACTTCCAGCATGAACCCGTTCGCCCAATTGTAAGCGTGTATTGCTACTCTACAATGTTGACGGAATAGAGCCACCTGTTTATTATTAGGTTTTAATTCGGTCTTAAACGAAAGTTGCACTTTTTAAACTCCCGTATTTATCTCGCACATCTTTTCTCTTATGGCGGTTCTTTGGTAGATGAGGTAGCCAATCAAAGTTAAAAAGCTTGAAAACACGATCGTGTCGGCGTACCCCATTTTTATGATAACCGCTATCTACACTCGTTTGTACCAACAATCTTGCCGAGCTTTTCACCCCATGTCACTGGAAAACTTCTGAAAACTTAGGGATCGGCAGCTTGTCCTAAAACCGCTCGCCCAGCAATCTTTGTCGCACCCCCTCAGCGATTTTCTGCCCCAGATACTCGGGAATTAAACTTTCATTGGGCCCCAACAAGTAGAGAATCAGGCGAGTTCGCCCCCGCCAAACCAGCAAATTAGCATTTACCACCAACAAATCCTCTTGCCAGATGGCATACATAACTTTGTAAAAAAGTCCAGGTTGATTATCTGCTTCAATCAGCAGAGCTGGCAAGTGGAAAACCGGATCGACGTAGAATTCAGTTGCCACATCTTCCAAACCCGCGTCTAAATTAAATTCCACCGCCAACATCTCTTCAACCTCAAAATGCCCCGCCAAGGCCTCTCGAACTGCTCTACAGACGTTTTCTGCTGTTTTATCTGCCAGTACCTTGCCACCGCGAGATACGACCAATTTGATAAATACCAGCATGGGCGGGTAAATTTGACCGTACAGACTCAGACTGTGAATCGTGAGTCCGTAGGCCGCGAGCACTCCAAAAATATCGCTCAATAGAAAAGACTGGTTCCGGTAAGCAAAATGCAGGGCACTTTTGTTACCTTCGGCTCGGATTTCGATGACTGCTTGCCGAGTTTTGTAAAGCTGGTAAGCTAATTTGAGGTTTTGCAACTGGATTTCGCTGCTGACAAATTGCTCATAAAACTGCGGAAACGCTCGGTTAAAGCGCTTGAGGAGTTCTAGTGTAGATGGTTTTAAACCCGAAGCCATAATTGAGGGGAAGGTGCGGGAGCAGAGGAGCACAACTTAAGTCGAATCGTCAAATCGAAAATCCCATCGCCATAAGGCATGGAAGAGTAAATACCTAGTATATCTGCTCGATAAAACTTATCTAGACTTACCCAAAGTTATTCTTTGAGTAATTAGTGTTTACTTCCTACGCTGTTGGGTGGTCGGCCATCCCAAGATAAGTAGGCTATCCCCCTCAAGCCGAGGGTTGTTCGCAGTTTAAAATATTCAAACTGGCGTTTAAGTCACGGTCAATTGAGTGGCCACAAACAGGACAATCATAAGTTCTGAGATTCAGTGGCATATCTTTTTTGTTTCCACAGTTCGAGCAAGTCAAAGAACTAGGAAACCATTGGTCTATTAGCACTCTTCTTGCTCCATACATCTGACACTTGTAAGTCAGTTGGCGCTGGAATTCGTAAAATCCTAAGTCGGATATAGTTTCCGCCAGCTTATGGTTAGCCATCATCCCCAAGACATTCAAGTCTTCAATCTTAATCAGCTTAAAAGTCTTAGCCAAATAAGTCGTCAACTTATGCAGGAAATCTTTGCGGTGGGCGGATATTCGTGAATGAATTCGACTAATTTTATTGTAGGTTTTCCGCTGATTGTTAGAACCATTTACTTGTTTTGAGGCCTGACGTTGTAATATTGCTAGCTTGGTTTTCGCTCGCTTCAACGGTTTCGGCGCATCAAATACTTGATTGTTTGACAACGTAGCAAAAACTTTCACCCCTAGATCGATTCCTATCGAATCTTGAAGTTGCGGGATTGGCAAACGTTCTACATCAACACAGAAAGAGACAAACCAATGGCTTCCTTCTTTTGATAAGGTAAAGGTTTCAGAGACAAAACTACATTCCAGTGGTTCATGAAGTCGAAATGTCCCCAGTGTAGGAATTTTAATTGTGTTTCCAGCACTGAGTACAACTTTTCCGTTGGACGAATCTACAGTAAACGATTGCTTATTTCGACGACTTGCAAATGTGGGATGACCAGATTTTCCTGAGCGATATCTGCTAAACGCATCTTTTAAATCAATTAATGCGTTTTGATACACTCGGCTGGATAGTTGATTCATCCAAGCAAATTCAGGTTGTTTGTTGACGCGATTTGTCAAGACTTTTTTGACTTCGTCAATTACTTTTGAGTCCGAAAACTTACCTTCACTGTACATTTGAGTCCGAAGACTCAATCCCATGTTAAAGACAACCCGCCGAAATCCTGCGTGTTTTGCCATCAAGGTTGCTTCTCTATTATTCAATTTGAGGGCTAATTTGACAGAAAACATACAAACCTCTTTTGGCGATTAACTATGAACAAGTTTAACTAATTTTTTCGGGATTAAGTTGTACTCCTCAGTAAAAGCAGAAGCCAAATCTGTTGTGGAACGTATCACGCGAATGTCACCGTTGCGCCATTCCAGTGGTATTTCCCACCAAGGGTATAAGTTCCGGCGCGATCGGCGGCACTCAACAGAAGCAATGCCAAAAATGCCTCTGTCCTGGTTCGGCAACAAATTTTACCTTAAAAGCGGGTTGTCCGGGCACTGGCTAGCAGAACAGTTCTACCAAACTTGACGAGAATCAAAAAAGCGCAGACTCAATGTAGGACGACAAATCGGTGTTTTCGGCGTAAGATGAGTGTACCGTAAACTGTTCCTCAAGAGGCTACCGGCAATTCATCCCACACCGCTCGGAGTGGGTTTATCTGTCGGGTTCTCTTTCTCGTCGTCCAACTTCTACTACCTTAACCGCGCCTGCATGGGTTTTTGGAAAAACTTATTTAGTAGTTCTGAGTCTGCCTCTGTACCCCAAACAGCGGAATTTGAGGAAGATGTGGCTGTTGGGTTAGGCGATCCGCTTTCCCCAACGTTTCGCAAACCCGCCAGCGGCAACGCTCGCATCTTTTTCAGTTGCGATCGGGACATTGACCTCTACGAACTCGAAGAACTTTGTAATGCAGTGGGTTGGTCCCGCCGTCCCCTGCGTAAAGTCAAAAAAGCTATTCAGCACAGCTTTCTAGTCGTCTCTATGTGGGAGATGCGGGGCAGCCAGCGACGGCTGGTGGGTTTCGCCAGAGCGACTTCAGACCATGCTTTTAATGCCACGCTTTGGGATGTGGTAGTTCATCCTGATTACCAGGGCAAAGGCATGGGCAAGGCGCTGATGAAATACATCATTAAAAAACTCCGCAGTGAAGATATCAGCAACATTACCTTATTTGCTGACCCTCAGGTGGTGGATTTTTACCGCAATTTGGGCTTTATGTCCGATCCAGAGGGCATTAAAGGTATGTTTTGGTATCCAGATTAGGCTAGAGGTGCAGGTCGGCGTTGATTTGTTGAGGAAATACAATACAATATCGACGCTGCCAACACCGACTGCACCTGTGCGTTGCGGTATGTTAGGCACAGGATGTATCCCGGCTGCAGGGCAGTTATGAATCTGTGCAAGTATTGTCAGTCGATTTGAGATTTGAGACGGGGGCCAGACGGGGGCCAGCGCCAGCCGTCGAGCCGTCGAGTCACCCGAGCCGTCGAGTCGCCCGAGCCGTCGAACTATTTGAGATTTGAGATTTATATCGATTCGGGTTGCACCGTCCGTGATTGTTGACTGTTGAGAGTTGACTGTGTTGTTTGACTTCCAGGCTCTACCTGATAACGCAGAGAAAGGAGGCTGTGCCTCCAATTTTCCTGCGCAATTGAGGCTCTTCCTCGCTGATATCGCATAGGGAGGCTCGATCTCGGAACCAGTTCAATCTAAAATCTCAAATCTCAAATCTCAAATCGATTGACTGTTGACAAGCGAATTTCAAAGGTGGTACCCGCCACGTGATTTATCCGTGGAATCAATCCCAAATCGATTTTCGAAAATCCTCAAGAAAGAGCATTTATCTCGCGCAAGTCAATCTAAAATCTAAAATCTAAAATCTAAAATCGATTGACGGGCGGGTCAAAAAACTGAAAATTGCACGAATTATTTGTTGCGAGCTTGATTCAACTTTACGCCCGACTCTTGAAGCAAGGATTTGATCTCATTCGGGCCTGACTGCCAGAATTGATATTATTCCACAAATGAATCTGGGAGCTTGAACTAGGGTCTAAAATTGTGGGCAGCTCACCACAGGAGTACGTGGCACGGTATCCATTTTGGCGTGGGGTTAAACCGCACAACCTGAAAAAAACCTCGCCTTAGCGAAGTCCAGAGCTAAATATAAAAAAAAGCTTGACAAGCGATGGGTTTTGTGGGTTAATTGTTATAGGTCAGCTAACTATGACACCGGGATGTAGCGCAGCTTGGTAGCGCGCCTGCTTTGGGAGCAGGATGTCGCAGGTTCAAATCCTGTCATCCCGATCGCACAATGTTAAATAATAGATTGAGGCACAACCTGCCTCTGATTTTTACATTTGGTCAAAACATTTGGTCAAAATAAAAACAGAGGTAGTTTTTGCCGATCGTGTTAAGTCGCGAGTCTTTGCGTTAATGTGTTTCAGGATCGCTCCTGATGGAAAAAACATGAAATCATTAGTTCGTTTGGGCGCAATATTGGGAATTGTCGGCTGCACTCTGCTGGGCCCCTCCCCAATTGGCAAGATGTCTGCACTGGCACTGCCCGAGCCGCAAATTTTGGAAAAATTGCGCTCGGTGCCGGTATTTACGATTACAGACGCGACTGGTGCGCCCCTGATCGCTTCTGTTCCCAAGCAGGGTCAGGGTCAAACTGGTAATTCTTCGGTGGCGGGAATTTTCATCAGCCAGAAAGATGCTCAAGCTTTTGTCGATCAACTCAAAACCAAAAATCCTCAGTTGGCGGCGTCGGTGCGCGTGATGCCGGTGTCGCTGGGGGAAATTTATCAGATTTCTCAAGCAAATAAAGGCAAGCCGGAGGAGGTGCAATTTGCTTTCGTTCCGGCTCCGGTGCAGGTGCAGTCGGCTAAAACTGTACTTCAGCAGACTGGTCAACAAGTTAACGAGTTCAACGGTGTACCTCTGTTTTTGGCCAGAGGCGGCGCGGAAAATGGTTATTTGACGATTCAGCGGGGTCAGCAAGAGGTGATTCCCTTGTTTTTTAACAAGGAGGATTTGCAGGGAATGGTCGATCGTTTTAAGCAGCAGCAGCCGAACGTGACTACCACAATTAAGATTGAGGTGGTGAACTTGGAGAGCGTTTTGGAAGCTTTGCGCACTGAGAACGACCCGTTTTTGAGCCAAATGATTTTGATTCCGTCGCGGGAGTCGCTGGAATTTGTGCGATCGCTCCAACCTGCGGGCGCCGGGCAAAATCCACAGCTTGCTCCGAATCAAACTCCACCGGCTCCTGGCTCTGCAGCTCCAACTCCGAGTCAACCTCGACCGGCTCGCTAATAGTTAGCGATCGCTCATCAGTCATCAGTCATCAGTCTTTAGTTAGTAGGTTGGGTTTCTGGACTCAACCTACTATTTATCTATTCTAATTATCAATTAGAATTACCAATTGCCAATTAGTAGTTAGCAATTACCTGTTACTAAAAAGTCCTATGTTTGTTTCTGGTTTAGAGCTTTGGCAGTGGGTGAATCAAGCTAAGGCCCAGGCGAGAGCCTCTGACATTCCCCTAGCAGAAATTGACTGGCTGCTGCAAGAGCTGGCTGGTTTGGATAGGTTGGCTCTGCGTTTGGAGTCGTTTAAAGATTTGCCAAAAATTGAATTAAAGCTGTCTTTATCTGAACTTGGTCAATTGTGGCAGCGGCGCTTGCACGAACGGGTGCCGGTGCAGTATTTAACGGGAGTTGCACATTGGCGGCATTTTGCGCTCAAAGTAACGCCGGCGGTGCTAATTCCGCGCCCTGAAACGGAATTGCTGATCGATTTGGCTGTAGAAGCTGTTAAAAGCTATGGTGTCAATCCAAAATCGCATTGGGTGGATTTGGGGACTGGCAGCGGGGCGATCGCGATCGGCTTGGCTTGTGCGTTGACAAATGCTAGGGTTTATGCAGTAGATTGCAGTTCGGAAGCTTTGGCAGTTGCTCGACTGAATGCTGAGAATTTGGGTTTGGGATCGCGAATTAATTTTTATCAAGGTTTGTGGTGGGAGCCGTTAGCATTTCTCAAAGGTCAAGTCAGCGGTATGGTCTCTAACCCCCCTTACATCCCCAGCAGCACGGTGCTAACTCTGCAACCGGAAGTTTTCAAGCACGAACCTCATCTGGCCTTAGACGGCGGTTTTGACGGGTTAGAGTGCATCCGGCATTTGGTAGAAACGGCTCCCGATTATTTAGAATCCGGGGGAGTTTGGTTGGTGGAGATGATGGCGGGACAGGCTGAGGCGGTAGCTGATATGCTCGAAAGTCACGGGAGTTATGCCAAAGTTCAGATATTTTCGGATTTAGCAGGGATCGATCGATTTGCTTTAGCCTATCGGCGGTAGGGAGCAAGGCAAGCAAAGAGAGAATTTCTCGACTGTGCATACTTGCTTGATTTTGAGAGATTATAGTTGGGAAAGAAGTAAGAAGGTATTGTCATAATAAATGGAAGCATCATTTCTGACTTTTCCCAGTACCAATAGCTGGTAAAACTATAGTCATTTATTGCAATGACATGGGAGGCGTCAGCCCTCCCCTTTCTGTTTTACTTTGAGC
>NZ_JAUBVJ010000101.1:0-27411 GCF_036702785.1 Microcoleus sp. AR_TQ3_B6
ATTTGGGAAACTTTTAGAACTTTTTGGAAATAAAGCCGTCCTAAAAGGACGGGGTTTTAAACCCAATTTTCTGATAACCGGGTTTTTTGCCGTATCTACAGGCTGTAACGAAGTATTCTCGCCCATCAAACCCGGTTTCTGGCTGCCTGCTGTAAACTCTATATCAATCTTGGACGGTGTGGCCCGTAGCAACAACCGCCTGTGTAATTGACTCTTGGGAAGCTTGAGCTTCTACTGTAACAGTCTTAGCTGCCACATCCACATTCACAGTAGCATCGGAGTCAACTGTTTTGATGGCTTTGGTAATTGTATCACCGCAACCAGAGCAGACGATCGAGGGAACGTTAAGTAGTATTGCCATAATTAAGCAAATTTTCGTAGATGACAGTATTATTTTTTATTTTAATATAAATTCGTGAAACACGCGCTTTCCCCGATTTCGGCAGAGGTTTAAACCCCAGCCTCAAAGCTCAATTCGGTTAAAACTGAGATGTTGCACCATTGTCAATAAGCTTTTTATGAACAGCCAAGATACCTGTTCCACAAAGAGTGAATTTTCTCGCTTCACAGGCCGGAAAGCCTGTTCATCAAAAGTTAATTGAGAATGGTGCAACCTATGAGTTAAAACCGATTTGAGAGTTTGACGTTAAAAGTTATACATTATTTCCTACGAATATCACTTCAAACTAATACCTGGGTCGGCAAATTAATCTCGGGTATGCAACGCCCAACGGCCGCGGCTACAGCCCGCAAACTCGCAACTAAATCTACCATATCTGGCAAAGAAAGAGCTTGCCGCGCGTCAGAAACCGATTTTTCGGGTTGCGGGTGACACTCAACAATCAATCCGTCTGCACCGCAAGCAACCGCTGCTTTGGCTAGTGGTGCGACTAATTCGCGCTTGCCGACAGCGTGAGAAGGGTCTACAATTACTGGCAAATGAGTTAACTGTTTCAGGGCTGCGACTGCACCCAAATCTAATACATTCCGCGTGTAATTGTCGAAGCTGCGGATGCCTCTTTCGCACAGCACTACATCAGGATTGCCGTGACTGACAATGTATTCGGCCGCCATCACAAATTCTTCGATTGTGGCTGACAAGCCCCGTTTTAGCAGGACTGGTTTTCCAGCTTGACCGATCGCCTTGAGCAACTCGAAGTTTTGCATATTGCGACTGCCTACTTGCAGCATATCAGCACTTGTGACAACTGGCTCGATTTGGGCGATCGACATTACCTCTGTCACCACCGGCAAACCGTAACGCCGGCTGACCTCGGCTAAAATTTCGAGTCCCTCAATTCCCATCCCTTGGAAAGCATAGGGAGAAGTGCGGGGTTTGTAGACTCCGCCTCGCAAAGCTTGCACGGATGCGGCGGATAGTTGGCGGGCGACTGTTTCCATTTGTTGGGAACTTTCGACGGTACAGGGGCCGCCGATTATTAATAATTCTGTGCCGCCGACAGAGACTGTTTCTGAGAGTTTAACAATTGTTTGGTGTTCGGGATGAGCTTTAGTTACGAGTTTGGCTTCTAACATGAGGGTATTTTCCTGGCAATTTAAGTGGGTGGTTGACAACAAAAAACCCGGAACTTTTAAGAGTTCCGGGTTGGTGCGAAAAGACAGCGCGACAATTTACCCAGAACTCCTGTTGGGCCAAAAATAAAAGCCGTAATACCAGTTACTGAATAAGGTCATCGGTGTTTTCGCTTGTACTCAATTGGTTGTTGGAAAAAAAACTAGAAAAAACAAAACCGCAGGTGTTAATCTGCGGTTCGCCCGGATGTTCACAGTGAATTGTAAATTCACTCCGGGCGAACTTGGCTGTACCAAAAATAAAAATAGCTGTTGGCTGTGAACATAGGTGAAGTGCTGCGATTTGTGGATTAAACACAATACTATTAAAAAATTATCACAAATAGATAAGAATGTCAAGCTATTTTTAGAAAAAGATTTGTAGGGGCGGGTTTCACCAACAATCATCATCAATCATCCACAATCTGGTAAACCCGCCCCCACGCACAGGGTAAATCCACCTATAGGTTTGGAGAATCGCAGGAAATCTAGGTTGATGTAGGTTATTGGTGGGGGGGCGGGTTGATTGAGATTGTTTGTAGTTGTGAGATCTTGTTGGTAAAACCCGCCCCTACCATTATTGTTGGTAAAACCCGCCCCTACCATTTAGGTTTGGAGAATCGCAGGAAATCTAGGTTGATGTAGGTTATTGGTGGGGTGGGGGCGGGTTGATTGAGATTGTTTGTAGTTGTGAGATCTTGTTGGTAAAACCCGCCCCTACCATTGCCGATCGCATATTATTTTTTAGTAACTAACGACTAATGATTAATCCCAGCCGAAATCTCGATCGCACAATTGGGCCAGTCTTTCGTTGTGCGATCGAAAATATGCTCTCATTTGCTGGTATACTGTGTCGCTGATAGGGGGATATTGGGTGGCGTTGTACTTTTCGTAAATTTGTAGTTGGTGCGGCGGCAATTCGAGAAATTCGAGGACGGTGTTGAAGATTTCCGATGGGTTGCTATACAAGTCTTCGCTTTTGATGATTGAGATTTGTGATTTGGGAAAAAGTTTCATCCAGGCGGGGAGTTGATCGGCGTATATGCCGCGGCTTAGATAACTGTGGTGTTGGTGTTCGTAACTGTAGTAGTTTGGGTTGGCTAGGAGTTTTTCGATTTCGCCTTTGAGTCTTTCGGGTTCGGAGGCGATCGCCTCTTCTAATGATAGGGTTTCGTATTGTATTTTGATATAGTAATAATAGTGGGAAATTGCGCGTTCTACGGGGTTTCTCAGCAGGGCGATTATTTTAACTTGGGGATATAAATCATAAATTCGCTGCGGAACGTGCGGGTGAAATATGTAGTAAGGACTGGCTTCTCCAGTTATTTTGTGGGAACCGTTTTCGGGCTGGGGAAATTGGGCACAGTACCAGTCTGGGCTTTTGTCGAAGTTTAAGTCAAAATAATGTACTTCTTTTTGGGCGGCGGGGGCGATTTGGGGATGTTGGATTAGGTAGTTGTACAGGGATGTTGTGCCGCCTTTTTGCGCGCCGATGATGATGAAGTCGGGGGGTTTGGGAGTTGGTTTCATGGGTGGTAGGTTTATATTTGGCACTTGTACTGGCCCGCTGGGCAAAACGGAAATTCGATCGCACTTTCAGGCAAAACGGATATTCGATCGCACTTTGATATGGTTTCCGGTGGGATGGGAACGATCGAGTCTCGGTCAATCGATTTTAGATTTTCGATTTTCGATTTTAGATTGACCCCACCTATAAATGCGGGGGCTTGAGGATTTTCGATTTTCGAAAAGGGATTGATTCCACGGATAAATCACGTGGCGGGTACCACCTTTGAAATTCTCGGTTAATAATTCCCGATTCCCCCACGGACTACTCCCCCTCATCTATGAGTGCAACGGGAATTAATATGACCTCTGGCGGAAATTCGATCGCCCAATTTAGATTTGAGCGCACGGATACGCCTGACCACAAGTCGATCGCCCACTCTACATTCTAGGTTCCGGCGGTTGAAATCGCTAGCCACAGGAAGACACCCACAAAGCCTGCCAGGTAAGGGCTGCCAAATACAGCGGAGACGATCGCGATCGTGGTTTTTGGGCGATCGCACAGACTCTGCCTGTGGACACTCACAATCGGGTTGAAGTAACATAGGGTGTAGTTCCCTAGGCTCAAATCCTTGCAGGGCAAATCTTTCGCGAAAAATATATCGACGGTTAACTCGGTTGTGGGTTTGTGGGTTTTATTTTTTAGCCAAAGTACACATTTTGTGAATTTGTGCAACAGGCTGATATGGATGTCGATCGAAATGGGAACCATAGAAATGGGATCGTACTGTCAAGCAGTAACTACCAGCAATACCATCTCTTCTGAAATTATTCAGGAAGGCGTCAATGTTTAAAAGCAAATTATCGAAAGTTATCGTATCCCTGCTGCGGCGGGTTTTAGGCGTGACTCGCTCGGGGGCGAAGCGTCTGATGAGAGCAATGCTACGATCGCTAATGGCTATGGGCCGCAGGGCGAGATTGCCAGTGGCGGGGTTTGTGTTGCCGACGGTGACGATGGTGTTGCTGGTAGTGATATTGTTGACTGTGGCGATCGTGCTGCGATCGTTCGATCGGGGGAATTTGGCTCGCAACGTGCGCGTGAACCAGCAGGTGCTGGCGGCCGCGACTCCCGCGCTCGATCGGGCGAAGGCGAAAATTCAGTTCCTGCTGTACGAAGACCCGCAAAAACCGACGGCGACTCCATCCGATGAAAATTTATACAACAGGCTGGCCAACGGTACAGGTGGTAATGATCTTTACACATTTGGGGACGAGCAACGGCTGATACTTAGAGCAGATCTTAGCGTTCCCGCAAATAACATAAATCTAGCGGATAATCCTCGCAACCCCATTATTGACCCCGCAACAAATGTAGAAAATGAAGCTATAAATACTGCTTGGAGATATGCAGTCGATACCGATAACGATGGAAGATTTGACACTTTTACCCTCTACGGAATATTCTCCCGCACCCCCGCACGCAGTAATGTCGCCCCAAATATAGGCGACTTCACAAGACCGAGAAGACCGATAGAAGCAAGAACCCCACCAATGTCGGGGAATGCAGCCCCTAGCTGTGCCAGGGGTGGAGGTACAGTTGCTAATTTGGTGGGCAACCTGGGTTGGTACAAAACCGACGACGGTCTACTGAAAAAGAGCTTTTTTGTTTATACGGTTAATGTACCAATTACAGCCGCAGAAGTTGGCACTGTTCCAAATTCTCAAGCCTTTAAAGGCACTACCAGCATTTCAGCCCTTGAATACCAGCAAGACCAAAGCCGCGTTCCCCTCGCCAACAACGCGGCAGTTTATGAAGACGATCTGGATATATCGCCTGGGCCTCCGCTGAATCTGAACGGGGGTATATTTACAAATAGCAATTTGTTGGTATCAGGGGTCAATACTGCAAATAGTATAAAACTGTATCAAATCAGCAGCCCAGATTCCTGTTTTTACTTCCAGGAAAATAGCAAAATTAAGGTCGGAGGAAATGTAGTTAGCGGGTGGTCGGGCAGCACCACACCCACGAATCCAGTGGACGTACATCTTTTTCAGACAAAAGCTGAGCTGGGTGGGAGTGGCGGGAGAACTCAAACGATGGAAACTCGAGCCAGAACTATTAACCCCGCCAATCAATCCGCCACCGGTAATAACAGCTTGCAGGTACTTTATAACAATGCTGCCTATACAGCTCGCCTCTCTATGGTTGTAGCAGCAAGAAGGGGAGCAAACCCTCCGGCTGAAGAGGTTGAGCCTGTAGCAGCGGACGACCCATTTTCGGTGCGAAATAAACCGGACACCCAAACCCGCAAACAAGCCCTGGAAGAACACTTTAAACAGATACTCCGGAAAGTTCCTTTTGCTGAAGTAGGACCGACAGCACCTACAACTAACCCAACTCTGGGTTACAGCCTTCCCTGGGCGCCACCGCTACCGCCAGAAACAGCGGGGGCATTACCTATTCAAGGTACTGGCGACGCTCTGCGACCTCCCGACGCCTGGAGCATTCCCGATCCCGGTGCAACCAACATTCAACTTACAGTAACCCAGCTAGAAGCAACAAACCCTGTACCACCGCCAGAAAAAGAAGAAGTGTTGGGCGATCGCGTAGTGGCGGGAAATAACTTACCGGCCCTGAGATGGGATGCCGGTGATGGCAAATTGGTCAGCAAGCCCCAAGACATTCCGGGTGGAACCTGGACGGACAATACACAGCGTACTAGATCGCCCCAGGTGACAAAACTGGCTGACGTGGGAGCAACCGACCGCAGCGGTTTCTGGGAAGGTGAAGCCGCCCGAGTCCCCGTCAATCCGCTGGATGGCAATGGTGGTCTGCGCGTCATCACCGGTGCAGGGGTTTACGAGCGGCTTAATTCTTTTCTGCCACCCCCCGCTTGGCAAGATCCTTTAACTGGTGCGACCAAGGGCGGGACAATAAGCCCGGGCGATACTTACGACGACCCAACAACTCCTGCCGTTGAGACTTACCCTGTTGTGTGGCCCGATACAATGCCGATGTCCCCTCTGGGGCCGGGGTCTCAGGTGTATAACAACAATATTGCATCGGGGACGGTGGAGTGGAAGCCGTGGCCAGGAGCAGGCAATCCCGTAGGCACACCTTTGCCCCCAGGAGGGCTAACGCCAACGGGACTGACGGTAGCAGCAGGTTCTGCCATAGACCCGAATACTCCCCAGTATGCCAAGGGGGATTTGCGGATGCGGGCGACAGTAGTTTATCACTATGCAAACGGGACAGCGCAAGGGGGACCGGGAACTTTCAATGACACGCCACTGGCCTGCATCAGCAGCTATTACGACCCCAGCACGGCTTCTACAGCCAGAAATATAGTTGGACTTGCTGATGTCAGCGGCGACCCCTCATTAGGGGTTCGCGGAACTCAAGTTGGCTCTAACAACGGGGTGGTATATGACGCCAATGGAATAGAAGGCGGGAGAGCGATCGGTCCTTTAACTTCGGTAAACGGCTTGTTCCCCGGAGGTAGTCCTTTAGCAGAGCAAGCTAACTTAGTCTTCCCCGACGGTCGGTTTGTCAACCCGCTTTTGAGAGACGCTCTCGAACGCGCCCCCGGCGATCGCTCTTTGGCACAAACAGCGGCTATTGACTCAACTAACTGCGCTCTACAAATTCTGGCGGGTGCAGGTGCCGCCGGAGTTATTCCTGATGGGGCGATAAAAGAAGTAGCATTTTTGAATGCTAGAGAAATCAAGGCGATCGACCGCGATGACTGGCAGACCCCTAATGTTAACGAAGCCTTTACCCTGAGCAGTCCCCTAACAGCTACTCCACCAGCACAACCGGCCAATCTAACCGGAAACTACAACCAGCCCTTAGAAGAACGGCAACCCTTAGAAATTCGCGCCACTCAAATAGACCTCAATCAATTGCGGAGCACCCAAATTGGAACGGGAGAGTATGTACTGCCAAACAGCGGGATTATCTATGCCAGCCGGGATGATGCGCAGCCCGATCGCAGCGCCCGCATACCCGGTACAGGAGGCACAAGCATAGATGAAGCAAGGAGCACATCGGTCAGTCCTACCGACTCCCGACTCGACCCCACCCGCAAGCCTAACGGGATTCTGCTCGTTAACGGTCAGCAGCTAGCTCGAGTCCCCGGCATAGGAGCTAATCCTACTGTCTTGGATGTGGTAAGGGAAAAAGGACTAACTTTGGCATCTAATTTGCCAGTTTATATTCAAGGAAATTTCAACCTTCACACTCAAGAAGAGTTTACTCAGGATCTTGATTGGGCGACTTTCTACGATCGCACAACCCTCAATCCAAACTTTGCCTGCCGCCAAAACGACCCCAGAGTCAGCGGATGTACGACAGGCGACGATTGGCGTCCGGCCAACGTACTGTCAGATGCAGTCACCCTACTCTCTGATAATTACCGTTTTGGGTTCCGCAACGAGGGAGATTTCGACCTGAGAAACAATGCGGGTGCTGCTGCGGTATTACCCCGCCAACAGCAAGGATTTTACAGCAACAACTTTGTTACCAACGGACTCTCCAGCGGCGCATTTTCTGCTAATGGAGGCATACCTGCGAACCCCACAGAACTTGTAGACACTAGCTACGCGAATAATACCGCTCTTAGAAGTTCTTACTTCAACAACTTCGTTACCCCCGTGCAGCGGCGCGGGACTTTTCCAGAGTATTTAATGGAAGTTTGCACAAGACTGCCGGTTTCTGCGTGTACTGATAACGACTGGTTCATCGATCCACAAAATAACATCCCTGCAAATGTGGGTGTGCTACGTGCCCAGTGGCTAGCCGGAACAACTGTTGTTCCCCCAGCGCCTCAATATCAACGCTTTCCCCGCCGAGTTGCTTTTCAAAGAAACCGCCCTACAGATGCCAATCTGGTGGTAGATACAGATAACAATCCAACGCCTTTAGGAATTACTGGCGGAAATACTGTTGTAGCCGGCCCAGGCGATGCAGCAGCTAATTCTTTGTGGTTTGCAACGACGGCAACGTCTGGCGGTAATGCCATAACCTACGGCGTAGACAATTTCCCGTATGTATTCAACCGCAGCCGGATTGACAGTACGGGTCAAGTGCTACCACTTTTAGCACAATCATCAAGCGCTCCAAATATTACGCCAGTTTCGGGTTCACAGCCGCTGCTGATACCAGTCTTGCAAACTCAAACTGTGGGACCACCGGTCGCAGAGAATAACGCACCACAGGGTGGACGGCCCGTGGAACAGACGGGGTGGATACCGGGGGCTGTGGCGACAGGCACAACATTCAATCTGATTGTAGGCTCGAATGACACTCCTTCCCGAGCATTAGGCAACAACGTTGGTGACTTTAACGGAGGCCTGCAAAACTTGCCGAGGTTTTTGGAGAGCTGGGCTAACATTGCCAGCAACATTCAAGGTAGTTTTATTCAGTTCAACCGCAGTGCCTACAGCACCGCACCATATCTCCCGATTCTCGATCCGGCAGCTCCGCAACAGACAGATCCAAATACTAAGTTGCTGAGTCTGTTTGCGCCGTCGCAACTTACAACCCCACCGCCCCTCATACCCGCGACCCCAGCTCCATTCGTTATCTCTAACCCTCCTGACGCTGGCTATAGAACTTCGACCGGCAGCATTCCGGGTGGCACTCTGGGTCGGATTCCCTTCTTTACTCCCCCAACCAGGAACTGGGGTTATGACGTGGCCCTGGTATCTCAGTCGCCTGACTTGTTTACCCAAAGGTTCACTACTCCTCCTTCAAAGTCTACCCCGGATGAGTTTTTCCGGGAAGTACCCCGAAATGACCCGTGGGTAGAAACTTTGATGTGTGCGGAGCTTGCGCAGGGGACGGCTACCTCAGGCCCACCTGCTATACCTGTTACCAATCCCAATCGCCCAGCAGTTTGTCCTCCAAACCTTTAACTTTCGGCAGACCAATTACCGGAGACTTCTATATGACAGACCAACAACGACAACAAAATGTATCCAAGTCGCGAGATGGCGGCTACACGATTATCGAGTCGTTGGTAGCGATGATTGTGGTGTCGGTGCTGATGATTGCGATCGCCCCCGTTATGGCTTTCTCAGTAGCAACTCGCGTACAAGCGCGGCGGGTGGAACTGGCCACACAGGCGGCGAGAACTTATATCGACGCTCTCCGGACGGGGGCGATTAAACTGAACAATCCGCCACACCCAGCGTTTCCTTCGGATAGTTCTGCGGCTCCTGCAAGCTCTGCTAACTTGTACTGCGTTAACTTCAAAGATCAAACGCAATATTGTGCTGGCAGCAAAGAGTTTTATGTTCAGGGTGTTCGTCCCCCAAATATAGGAACCAGTATTCCCACAGACACAGGCTACGATCTGACTGTTCGCGTTTACCGAGCCGATGCTTTTTCTTCTCCAGGTACGATGAAAATTACACAGCAATCCGTCGCTAATTCCGCTCTTGGCGACCCCAAAGCGCCCTTGGTGGTAATGCAAACACAAATTCCCCCTACTACACAAGGAGGTAGCTCTCCATATCGATCGTTGTGCGATCGACTCAGACAAGCAGGCAACACGGGCTGTTAGTAATAATCAAAGTCCCCGTTGTTAAATTTAAAATCGCTCCCCCCATTTGGCACAGGAAGAAGTCAAAATGAAAAGTCTACTCAGGTTGCTTCTGAAAAGTCAGCACCAGCGAAACCGCTTAGAGTCAGCTCAAACAGAAAAGGGCATGACTCTAATCGAGCTATTAGTCGGCTCGATTATGGCATTTTTAATCATCACGCCGATGCTCGCTTTTGTAGTCGATATGCTGAATACCGACAGGAGGGAACAAGTAAAGTCAAACACCGAGCAAGACATTCAGGCGGCGGTTGATTTCATTGCCCAAGATTTGAGTCAAGCGATATATATTTACGACAATAGGACGCTCAATGGGCCTCCCGGCCCCAACGAACAGCAGGTGAGACCCCAGCTTCCTTCACCTCCTCCAAATACAGAGGGAACACCAATTCTGGTATTTTGGAAGCGCCAGCAGCTCAAAAATTCTCTTCCTATTAATCCGAGTGTTGCTGGCACTATCAAACCAAAGGATTGCAATGACAACCCCGGTAACTGCAACGACACCTACGTACTTTCTTTAGTTGCTTACTACCAAATTAAAGATAACAACAACCCTACTTGGTGTCAGCCGGCTGGAAACCCTTGTCCTACCCGTATTGTCCGCTATGAAATTAGGGATGGAATCGATCGAGTGATAGACCCCTCTGTTCCAGGTGGTATAACCATTTACGGTGATGGGGGCACAATACCTGCTCAGCGAAAAGATCCAGCTTTTAATACAAGGTTTAACCTCAACAATCCAACAGTTAATGTGACAGATCCAGCGGGCTTGGGAAATCCACAGTCAGGGGCACAACAGCCTCAAGTCCTCGTTAATTATATAGACCACAGTCCATATGTTCCGGCTCCGACAGGAGAAGAGTGTCGAATTCTTCTGGGTTTCGTCCCGCCAGCAGTAACACCGGCAGGAACACCAGCATTCGCACCCGATCATTTACTAATAACAGACCGCACTTCTACCCCGACCCACAGCTTCTACGCTTGTGTGGATACATCTAAAAACATAGCCAGAGTAACTATCCGAGGAAATAGCCTGCGTCGCATTCAAACTGATGCTAACTACGCTCCCAACAAATCCGCATATTTCCCCACAGCAAGCGTGCAAGTACAAGGTCTAGGGGCGCGAGGAAAATAACTTATCTCTAAAACTTATTTCCGAATAGCCCTGGGCCGATAAACAATAGGATATTACCATGAAAACCCCATCAATATTATTAAAACTTTTGCATAACTCTGCTGCCAAGCCCAGTCCTAATTTCAACAAAACTGCATCCAGAAAAGGTGAGGGAGGATTCACCATTCTAGAATTGGTGGTGATCGTGTTGATATTAGGTATATTAAGTGCGATCGCCGCTCCAAGCTGGCAGGCATTCATCACCCGACAAAGAGTTCGCACTGTGAACGATCGAGTTTTCCAATCATTACGACTTGCACAAAGCGAAGCCAAGCGAACTAAGCGGGATGTCAAGCTCACATTCAATACTAATGCAAGCAATCCTCCTGTTGACCCGCCAACAGTTACGTTTACCCCCCCACTAGCTACGGGTGGTAGTACGCAGACGTTAAATGGTGGAGGCGAAATTAAACGCGGCACCATTGCACTTTCAACGAATGCAACTATTCCTGGTGATGCTGATATTCCTATAAACTCGATCATTTTTGACTATCAGGGCAATGTAAAAAAATTGCCTCCGAGTACAAATCCTGCAACTCCCAACGTACGACGATTTGTGGTCACAGTTGCTCCAGCTAATGCTACATCTAACAGTTCTGCCAGACAGTGCGCGATCGTAGAAACTATCATAGGAGGAATGAGAACTGCTGAAGGAACACAATGCAACTAACTGGGTGTCCATGATAGCTTTAAATAAATTTAATCTTAACATCTAACATCAATTCCGCATAAATGCAGAATTGCTAAAAAATATTAACTTAAATTATTTTATATTTCAAATCATATTAAAACCGTCAAAAAATGCAGCTAGAACTAAAGCAAATAATCGTCCAGCCAGGGAATCAACTATTACTCAAAGACATAACCTGGCAAATGTTTGAAACCCTATTAACAGAATGGGGAGAAAGTCGCGCATCCCGACTTTCATACAGCAAAGGAAAATTAGAAATCATGGTTCCCCTACCCGAACACGAAATTGGGAAAGAAAATATTGGCGACTTAGTGAAAATTCTCCTTGAAGAATTAGACATCGAATTTTTACCTCTGGGTTCCACCACATTCAAAAATCAAAAAATGGCTCAAGGAGTAGAACCAGACGCCTGTTTCTACATCCAAAACGAAGCCGCAGTCAGAGGCAAAAACCGCATCGACTTAGAAATAGACCCACCTCCCGATTTAGCCATAGAAATCGACCTCACATCTCGCACTCATTTCAACAACTACGAAGCATTAGGAGTACCCGAATTGTGGCGCTACAACGGCCGCAACCTGCAAATCAGCGTATTGCAAGATGGAAAATACATACAGTCCGATCGCAGTCTCCAGTTTCCCAACTTCCCAATCACCGAGCTCATCCCCCAGTATTTGCAGCAAAGCAAAACCGCCGGCAGAAACGTCGCCATGAAAGCCTTTCGATCTTGGGTGAAAGCGCAAATTTAGCGATCAATTTATCCCGGCGTTGAAGCCGACAATTTATCCGGGCGTTGAAGCGATCGATTTATCCGCGCTTTGAAGCGGGCAATTTATCCGATCGCGTGATCGACAAATTTGCTGTAGGGAAACGGCACCGCGCCGTCTCCTGAATGCCCTCTCCTCACAAAATCTACCTTGCAGGCCCTATCTGTAGGGCAACCGCACCGCGCCGTCTCCTGAATGCCCTTTCCTTACGCGCTGTTAAATTCCCATAAATTTTCACTAAATACGGAGCTAGACATTTACCAAGCCCAACATTTAAAATAATATACCACAAAAAAAAATAGCTCCTGGGAGCTATTTTTTTTTGCCAGCCAAATATCGGGGAGTGCATCTACGTGTCCATAAATAAAACGCTCAAAGGCAGAGCCACGAAGCCTGCTGCCGGTTTTACAATCATTGAGATATTAATAATTACGTTAATCGTAGGAATATTTTGTGCGATCGTCACCCCCTGTTGGCTGATGTTCATCAACAACCAGCGTTTAAAACTATCGCTCGATCGAGCTTATTCGGCAATGGAACTTGCCCAAAGCAACGCCAAACGCGACAAAATTTCATGGCAAGCCAGCTTCAAAGAAGTAGAAGAAAACGTACAGGTAGCAGTTCACCAAGCCGACATTGCCCCAGCCCAAGTACCAGCCAACCAATGGAAAAACCTAGAACCGCAAATTCAAATAGATACAGCAGAAACAACAGTGCTCAAAGTAAATGAAAACAACGAGCAAAGAGAAAGCGGCACAATCCGGCGAGTCATGTTCAACTACCGAGGTTGCCCCGTATCTCGAAGCGACCACGACTGCACCCAAACCAGTATCAGAGCCAAAGGAACCCTAACCCTATATCATCCCAACTTAAGAAACAGCCAACGCTGCATCATCATCTCTACTCTGCTAGGACATAAGCGCACCTCCAAAAGACAATCAAGACCCAACGACAGCAACAGATATTGTTACTGACAGGGCGATCGATGATTTTAGGGTAGGGACACCGCACCGTACCTATTGGTGTCAACTTAAGACTCAAACCCCAGAGAAATCTCGCTTTTAACCGAGTCCAGATCCCCCTCGCATCCCCCTTAACAAGAGGGACTTTGAGCGCCTCCGGTTGCCCCCTTATATCATGTGCGATCGATTGACCATAATATCCCGACCGGGGGGGTTTTTGAGATTGGAGATTGTTGGCAGATATTGTTGGCTCATCGGCCCCTACCTGATGAAGGCTAATCGACCAGACATGATACAGCCGATTCCACGTTGAGCAAGTACACCCGTCAAGGGTTCAATCGCTGTAGGGAAACGGCACTGCCGTGTCCTCTATCTTTGCTTGTAACCGAGTCTAGAGCCCCCCTCGCATACCCCTTAGGAATGGGGACGCGAGAGAAAATTCCTGTCCCCCCCCTCCCGCGCAGGGCTAGGGGCGATCGAGCCTTAATCGTCAGACACCAAATCCTTACTGCGTTTAACGTTAAGTTGACACAAAGAAGGGCACTGTGGCGTATCCTCAATAGCCGTGTTGTCGATCGTCACATCCGATACGCGCGCGATAATTTTAGGCTAAGGAAACCGCAATGCGGTGTCCAGAGTTGCCGTGTTGTCGGTGCTGATATGCGATGCCCGATGCCCGATGCCCGATGCCCGATGCCCTATGCCCCATTACTTCTTACTCGGCGCAATCTTCTCAATAGAAATCAGCGCCTCCATCACCGACTCCACAATCGGCGCCGCCACCGTACCCCCCGTACCCTCCTTAGGCTCATCAATAACCGCCAGCACCACATACCGAGGAGCCTCCACAGGCATTATCCCCACAAAGCTAGTAATAATCGCCTTATTAGAATAACCCCCACCAGCATTAGCTTTTTGAGCAGTCCCCGTTTTCCCAGCAATCCGGTAGCCAGGAATCTGTGCAGCTTTTCCCGTACCCCCATCAACCACAGTTTCCATCATTTCTAACACCTTCTTAGTAGTTGCCGGCGAAAAAACCTGCCTCGTAACAGCCCTCGGAAGCTTCCAATAAGGTTCACCTTCCCGATCGAAAAGTCCCCGCACCACGTGAGGAGTCACCAACTTGCCGCCGTTGGCCAAAGCTCCGTTAAGCTGCACCAACTGCATCGGAGTAATCGAAAAACCCTGCCCGAAAGCCGTAGTAGCAACTTCCACCGGAGAGTTAATAAATTGATCTCGATTTTTAAGCTGACTGGTTACTTCAAAAGGCAAATCAGTTCCTGCAGTTTGTCCGAGTCCGAGTTTTTCTAAAGCTTGATAGTAAAGAGAAGGTTTCATGCTTCTCATTACGTGCACCATCCCCACATTACTCGAATGTTTCAAAATATCAGTAACAGTAGAAGGACCGCGCGCACCTGCTTGTTGGTAATCGGAATTTTGGATAGTCCAGCCATCCATATAAATCCGACCTTCATCGTTAAACACAGTATTAGGTTTCACCGCACCCGCTTCCAGAGCGATCGCCACATTAATCGCTTTAAAAGTCGAACCCGGCTCATAAACATCAGTTAAAGCCCAATTTTTATAGCGTGACAAATCGAAATTAAAATATTGATTCGGGTCATAAGAAGGTTCCGCCACCACAGACAGCAATTCCCCGTTACGGGCATCCATCACAATCACCGTGCCCCGCTTCGCCCCGTGTTGCTTCATTTTTTCCTTAAGAGCAATTCGGGCCGCCCGCTGCAAGCGACTGTCGATCGTCAGTTGCAACTTCAAGTCATCAAGCTGCACAAAACCCGCCGTCAGCCGATCGGGAACCCAATTCCCCTCGATCGACCTGCTAAACTGAATCGACGGCATCGAGCGTTCCAGCAAATTCTGCTGGCTGTATTCCACCCCAGCTTGCCCCTTCCGTTCCCCGTCAACATAACCGAGGATATCAGCCGCCAACTCCTGCTGCGGGTAAAAACGCTGCTGCTGGCGCAGCAACTCCAGCCCATCCACCGGACTATCTTTAATTTGCATCGCCGCGATGCGATCGGCAACCTCTTGAGTCAGAGACTCAGCAATTGTAATACCGCTTTCAGCAAGATTAAACCTGCGCAGCAGTTCTGTTTCCGCCGTAGTGCCCGGACTCAGTTCGATCTGCAGCATCGGAGCCAATTTAGCCGCAATTTCCGCCTTAGAGTGTTTAAACAACTTCGGGTGAGCGTAAAGCGTGTACACTTGTCTGTCGATCGCCAAAACATTCCCCGCGCGGTCAACTATCGGGCGTCTCGGCACAAACGGCTTCGTTTTGAGAGTTTGCTGCTGCTCGGCTTGTTTGCGCAGCGCCGGAGCGCGCGTCACCTGCAAATAAAACAAATTCACAGCCAGCCCCAGCCCCCCCAGCATCAACACCGCCCACACGGCCCACAAACGGAACTTGCTGGGTTTTAAACGCTCCACCGGCCGCCCCCAAGCTGGCACCGTCTGTTGTGGCGAGCCGCCGAAACTGCCGTTAGCTCTTGGTTTGGCTTGTTTTCCCCACCCAGTACGCGCGGCGAAGCTACCCCGTAGGGAATCGCCCGACTGTTTTGGGCGTTTGAAGTTCGGCGATCTGTAGCGGTCAAAACGGGGGTCATAGCTCATGGCATTAAAAATTCAATGGCAAGTTAGATCCTTTAGATTTTAGATTTTAGATTTTAGATTTTAGATTTTAGATTGGCTATTAGGATTTGGAGCCAACCTACAGAAGCATTCTTTTTTTGAAGTCGTGTTAATTATTTTTAATTTTTAACCGACGGTGGGAAGAAGGAAATCGATCGCGAGTTGCATAGAAAGCCCCCAAGGAAATTAGATCCTCAAATTCTCAGGACCTCGGACACTCAGGCCCTGAGGGCACTCTCCGCTTTGACACAGGCTTAATAGCCCAGCGGTGCTTGCACACCGGCTCGATGCTTGAGATCCGGCTCAGAGTTTTGTGTCGCCACGGGCGATCGGGTTTCCGGGGCCGGCTGCAAGAAAATCGTGTTCCCAGGATTCTGCGGAGCCAAACCGGTTTCAGGATTTTGAGCTTCTTTAGCAAGTTGGTTTTTCAAGACTTCGCTAGCAGCACTCAACTGCTGTTCCTGGAGGCGCAGAGTTTCCAGTTTTTGATATTCCTGACTCCAGCGCTGCTCGCCGTAAACTGTCAAGCCGTAGAGACTCAGAGCACCGCCCAAAAGCATAACTGCTACCACTGAGGAGGCGCGCTGTGCCTGCAGGAGCGATCGCAACCACACAGGCTGCGGCTGGCGAGCTGGTAGGACTTTGAGCACCGATGCTCCGGGCCGAGCAATCGCCTCGGAGTCTGCCCGCGAGTAGTTGGGCAATACCGGTCCTGTCTTCGCCCGCCTAGCTCGGGCAATAGAAGTAACTTTGCGGTTGGCTCCGCCCTTCTCGGGCGATCGGGCAGCTCGGGAGCGGGGAGAATCCGGGGATCTGATAGCAGCGGTCATAGACTTCACCAATACGTAAAGTGGGGTAGCTTCAGCTTAATTGAGGTTAAGAGTTTTTTGTCAAGGGCGATCGCCAGTGGTGGCAATCTGCGTTCGATCGGTTGTCCTTACCAAAGATACCTCACAAGCCAACCAACCAATCCTACCACTGGTCCCTTTGACTTCAGGATTTGCCAAAAAAAAATAAATCTTTGCCGGTTAGCCATAATCCAGGTGAAATTTATTGATAAATGCAGTATTGTAATCAACGAGCGAATCGTTGAGCTATTCGTGCCAGCATTGTTTCTCAAGTACACTATTCCCTTCCTTGCGATGGGTTTTCAATCTTAAGGAGTTTTTATGAACAAGGGATTAATTCGTTTGACTTTGGCCGTGGGCTTGGCATTAGCCCTCGGCGCCTGCGGAGGCGATGCCGGCGGCGGCGGTGGCTCTAGCCCCACTCCGGGCGGTGCTGGTGGGGCTGGCGGCGCTGGCGGCACTGGCGGCACTGGCACTACTACTACTCCTCCTGCTTCTACTTCTACTTCTTCTCCCACACCGAAGGAATCTCCAAAGAGCAGTCCAGGGGCTACTCCTGGGGCTGGTGGAGCCGGGACTAGTGGATCCGGAGCTGGTGGATCCGGGGCTGGTGGAACTACTTCCCCTTCTCCTAAAAAGTCTCCCTAACTAGGGCGATCGCGGAGTCTGTGCCCAACAAGCCTAGCCTGCGAGTGAAAAATCGTTCGCTCCTCGCATTTTTTCATCTCATAGATCTAGGTCTCAAATTGCGTGTTAGTTGTTGTCTGAGGCTTTTACTAAAGTTCAGTACATCCGCTTACATCAGCAAAGTCCTCTGATGCGCTGGGTTGCAAGGGCATTTTCTTTCAAGTTGAAAATTTGACTCCCGGGCTGCACGTTTTGAAAATCAAGGCTCTGACGGGAGGTTTGAGGACAGTGCCAGTGCTGCTGCCTCAACTCGAAGCTCAACCGGAGGCGATCGCAGACTCGACGCAAATTTTGCACTAGATCGAGTCTCGCTTTCCTTCCCGGCAACTGTGCCATGCAGAGGAGAGAAAACCAAGCTGAGGCTTGGATGCTCGAAGACGGGCTCGATGAAAGCATCGGCATTGGTAGTCGATTTGTTTACTCCGAGTTTCGCGCCGGTGCAGGCAAGCAAATAGACCAGTCTGTTTTGAGCCAGTTAGTCATGCAATTGGCGCGCCGCCAGTTCGGCATTAACTCTGCCTCGGCGAAACTCGCTCCCGTTGCGCCTGAGTGCTGCTTTAAACCTGTTGCACCGTCGCTGGCCCGATGGTGCCTATTTGGTGGGAGATTCCTTAAGCTTGGCAGATATTGCTGTTGCCGCCCTGCTGAGTCCTTGAGCTTTGATTCCTCAATACTGAGTAGAGCATCTGCAAGCTGTTTGAGCGCATTCCCCAAATTCACCGACTTTGTAGGGAAACCCAGCCTCCGGGATTTGAAAGTCTATCGCTCGCGCGATCGTCCCTGCCGCAAAATTCCAGCTAATTGAAACTCAAGCAGGCTTTAGCCACGCTCAATTCTCTAAGACATCAGAGAAATAAGATTTCCCCCTAGACGCTCTAAACAATTAACATTACCAGAGGCATTGCAATTGCGCTTACTTTTATGTTTTAAATGCTTTCAGAGTCGATCGCCCTTGCCAAATCGTGGTACGCTCCACAACCTGCCACTACTCGCTCTTTCTGGTCATACTGTCCTTAGGACTTCAACTTAACCGTTGTTTCACCGGATCCGGGATTTCTTGCCCTCTAGGAGGCTTCAAAACGTAGATAAGTATTCCTACTCACAGCCTAAATTTACCCTAGGCAGACTGCGGTTAAAACCGCTTGAGCGGCTTGGCACGATCGGGCTAAAGCCATGCTCGGAACCCGCATCCCACGAGGTTTTATAATTAGCTGCTCCCCCACACTTACTCTTTTTGACCCTCCGGCAGCCGCAAATCGACAATAATTTGAAAAAAATGAATATCACATATTTGATAAAAAGTCAAAGATATTTGGGAGAAAATATAAATTTTTCAATTTGTTTTAATATTTCTATACTTAGATGTTAGCAGTAAAACCCCAGCTCGGCCGTCGGCAAGGTAATAAGATTGCCTGCTGTGTGCGCAAGGGCGCGCGCTGGAGCCGAGAAAGGCAAAATCATGCTAATCAGTGGTAGGATTAGCGATCAAAAATGTATCGAAATGTAAAGTGCAGCGCCGCCAACGGTCTTGAAAGCCATTTAGTCAAAAGATTGAGGTAAGTAGTTTTATGCCCGCGACCGTCCCCTTTGAACAGATTGACCGGATTGTTTGGAATCAGCACCACGATCCATTTGAAGTGCTAGGCCCCCACGCGCTCGAAGAAAATGGCAAAAAACTCTGGGTCGTCCGAGCTTATCTGCCGAATGCGGATGCGGTATCCGTGGTGTTGCCGGAGGCCAGGGCCGAATACCCGATGAAATCAGAGCATCACCCTCATTTTTTTGAATGTACGATCGAAACCCCAGAACTAGCAAACTATCAACTGCGGGTCAAAGAAGGAGAACACGATCGCTTTATTTACGACCCCTACGCCTTTCGATCGCCCAAACTCACAGAATTTGACCTTCACTTATTCTCAGAAGGCAACCACCACCGGATTTACGAAAAACTGGGGGCGCACCTCACCTCCGTAGACGGCATCGCAGGAGTATATTTTGCCGTGTGGGCCCCGAATGCTCGCAACGTGTCTGTTTTAGGAGATTTCAACTATTGGGACGGCCGCAAACATCAAATGCGGAAATCGCACAACGGGATCTGGGAATTATTTATTCCGGGACTACAAGAGGGAACTCACTACAAATACGAAGTGAAAAACCAAGACGGACATCCCTACGAAAAGTCAGATCCTTACGGTTTCCAGCAAGAAGTGCGACCGAAAACCGCATCAATTGTCACCGACTTAAGCACCTACACTTGGAACGACAGCGCTTGGATCGAACAGCGGCGGCACACAGACCCACTGACGCAGCCGGTTTCGGTTTACGAATGCCACCTCGGTTCTTGGCTGCACGCCGCTACTGACGAACCCGCCGTGCTACCAAATGGGGAAATAGAACCCGCCGTGCAGGTTTCGGAACTGAATCCCGGGGCGCGCTTTCTGACTTACCGGGAATTAGCCGATCGGCTGATTCCCTACGTCAAAGATTTGGGATTCACCCACATCGAAATGCTGCCGATCGCCGAACATCCTTTCGACGGTTCTTGGGGCTATCAAGTCACCGGTTATTTCGCCCCAACTTCCCGCTACGGCAAACCTGAAGATTTCATGTATTTTGTTGACCAGTGCCACGCCAACGGCATTGGCGTACTGGTGGATTGGGTGCCGGGACATTTCCCCAAAGACGGCCACGGTTTGGCTTTCTTTGACGGAACTCACTTGTACGAACACGCCGACCCCCGCAAGGGCGAGCACAAAGAGTGGGGAACTCTAGTATTTAACTACGGCCGCAACGAAGTCCGGAATTTCCTAGTATCAAACGCTCTATTCTGGTTTGACAAGTACCACATCGACGGGATTCGCGTAGATGCGGTGGCCTCAATGCTTTATTTGGATTACTGCCGCGAACCCGGAGAATGGTTGACCAACCAGTACGGAGGCAGGGAAAATATCGAGGCGGCAGATTTTCTGCGGCAGGCGAATCACGTCATTTTTAGCTATTTCCCAGGGGCGCTGTCGATCGCCGAAGAATCTACCTCTTGGCCGATGGTATCTTGGCCGACCTATGTAGGCGGTTTGGGCTTCAACCTGAAGTGGAACATGGGTTGGATGCACGATATGCTCGACTATTTCCACATGGATCCGTGGTTCCGCCAGTTCCACCAGAACAACATAACTTTCAGTATGTGGTACAACCACAGCGAGAATTTCATGCTGGCTTTGTCCCACGATGAGGTAGTGCACGGCAAGGCTCACATCATCGGGAAAATGCCAGGGGACGAATGGCAAAAGTTTGCAAACGTGCGGTGTTTGTTTACTTTTATGTTTGCTCATCCCGGAAAGAAAACGATCTTTATGGGGATGGAGTTCGGCCAGTGGCACGAGTGGAACGTTTGGGGGGATTTGCAGTGGCAGTTGCTGCAATTCGATCCGCACCAAAAGTTGAAGCTGTTTTTTAAGGATTTGAACAATTTGTACTGCAGCGAAAAGGCACTTTACACTCAAGATTTTGCTGAGGATGGGTTTGAGTGGATTGATTGCACCGACAACCGGCACAGCGTCGTGGCTTTTGTGCGCCGAGAGAAGGATGGGGACGAGTTTGTGGTGACGGTGTGCAATTTTACGCCGCAGCCCCACTCTCACTATCGGGTAGGAGTGCCGGAACAGGGTTTCTATACGGAGTTGTTTAACAGCGACGCGCGGGAGTACGGCGGCAGCAATATGGGGAATTTGGGAGGCAAGTGGACTGATGAGTGGTGGTTCCACAACAGTCCTTATTCCATCGATTTGTGTTTGCCGCCTTTGGGTGTGTTGATTTTAAAGATCGATCGGACAAAAACAGCCATGCGTAACGCTTAAGAGTTTTGAGTTTTGAGTGGTGAGAGTTGTCAGTAAACAATCACAACTTTCTTAATCGTAAAACTTTGAAGGTATTCAGAAACCCGGTTTCTCCACTAAACCGGGTTTTTTCTATTTTGTTGTTGTGGCGAAAGAAGGAAGTTGGGCAACAGATTCGCTCAACAGTCATTAGTCATCAGTCATCAGTCATTAGTCATCAGTCATTAGTCATTACTCAACAGTCAACAGTCAACAGTCAACAGCCAACAATGACCAAGAATTTCAAAGGTGGTACCCGCCACGTGATTTATCCGTGGAATCAATCCCAAATCGCAAATCGAAAATCCTCAAGAAAGAGCATTTATCTCGCGCAAGTCAATCTAAAATCTAAAATCTAAAATCTAAAATCGATTGACGGACGGTGCAACCGGAATCGATATCAAACCCTCATGTTTGTGCCTTGAGCCAGAACTTCCTAACACTATTAAAAAAAAACTATGCAACTCTCTGCCCGCGAGCCAAACCCTTACGAAATCAGTCCTTGCCAATTCTTTAATTTTAAATCTAAAATCCTTCGACGCTCGCGCCCACCCCAAAGTCTAAAATCTCAAATGATATAGCTTTTCTCCCCAAGATGAGGTACAGAGATTTCTGTGTATGTCGGGATTTTCAAGCCTTAATATCTACCTCATTTACCTGAAAAAGGCTATATAACCCTGATGGGCGGTTGCTCTAGCAATCCTTGCAGGAGTTGTGGAGAGCGGCACTCGTAGCCAGTCCAGGCGATCGTGCCGCTCACCACGTTCATAACTCACGAAAGGATGGCTATATACCAATTCCCAATTATCCATTACCAATTCTTAATTTCGAGTATCGGAAGCGCCAAGATTACAAGAAACTTTAGGCGAATCAACTGTTACTACTTCCGAAAGAGATTGTTCTGCCACTACCTCTAAATTTGGCAGTGGCAGATGCTTCATTTCCCAAACTTTCAGCAAAATTAGATATTCATAAAAAGCTTGCAGGGTGCACCAAGCCAATCCCGCTTGACCGTCAAGAAATCCGCCGAGTAAAATATACATATACAAAAAGCGCACCACAGGCCGCAAAGGCAAGCGCAAAGAAAAATCTTTCAAAGCGCGGCGCCTTTCGACCTCCGACGCGCCAAACACTAAATCCCACCAATTTATTTGACCCGCTTCTAATTGGCGGAGAGTTTCAGCCGCCTCGTCAGTCGAGTAGCGGTTGTGCTTTTCAATCCAGCGGGAAAGACCTTTGCTGCAAGTATAGTGAGGGTAGGTTTCCTTCAAAAAGTGAATAGGCCCGTTGCAAACTTCCCGTTCAGTGTGACCGTAGTCAGTAAAACACACTCGGTCTTTGCGAAACAGCCGCATTTGATAGCGGGGATATTGAGTGCTGTGGCGAATCCAGCGCTCCATAAATATTACTTTTTCAGCTACATAGTAGCCGATATATTCTTGACTTTCGATCGCCTTTAAGCATTCAGCAAACAGTGCAGGCGTCATCCGCTCGTCAGCTTCGAGGATGTAAACCCATTCGTACTTGCACGGGACTTCTTTGAGCATCCAAGTCCGCTGGCGTCCGTGAGTTTCAAAGCGGTGCTGCACTGTTTGCACGGCATAGTTCTGAACAATCTCAAGGGTGCGATCGGTGCTGAAAGAATCAACTACAATGATATCGTCACAAAGCAGCGCCGATTCAATGCAAGCGGCGATATCAATTTCTTCGTTGTAAGTCAGAATATAAATTGAGAACATTCGCAGCTTTCAGTAAAGGCAAACTATTCGGTAAACAAACTATTTCTCAGGGATGTCTCGACCAGCGCGATCCCCGCCAGCGCCGATCAATTTTTGCGGTGGCCGAACCGCAGAATTCCCATACTTTTCAATCCCGTCCAACCAACGGTAATGTAGCCGATGGCTAACAACAAACTGCTGATTCCCGTCTGCAAACTCGAATTTCTCGATCGAGTTCTTAACTCTTTCTCTTTTTGTTGCTTGCGGGTGCGAATCTCGTTGCGAGCTTGAGTGGGCAGTGCTTGAGCTTGCTGTTCCAGGAAGTTGTCGAGGGCTTTCGGGTCATTTTTCGAAGTTCGAAGCACAGCTTTCAATTCCTCGGGAACATCTGGGCTCTGGAGGGCTTGTTGCAGCTTTCCGTCGTCTTGCAGCAGGCCGGCTATTTGGGTGCGCCGCTGGCTTTTGAGCTGTTCTACCTGAGCTTTAAACTGATCGCTTTTAATTTGCGCCTCAAGTTGACCTTCCGCTTGTCCCGCTTCTCTATCGACTTGAGCCAGAGCATCCTGGAGTTCCAAACGAGTATTGTTGAGGTGAACGGGAACCAGAGATAGGTAAAGTAGACCTAACAAGCTGGAAATCAACAGCGCCCAAAATCGCAAGTCCAGCCAAACCTGGCGTCGCTCAATAGAGACTCCACTGCTGCTGTCCACCCAAAAGCCAGTCATCAGCAGGGCGATACCCATTAAAGGAATAATCCCCCTGTCAACTATCTGAGTTGCAGCCGCCAACTGCCAGGCTCGATTGAGAAGATCCGAAGTTTCTCCCGGCAGCGACAGAACAATGCAGTCAAGCAAAGCAGAGAGAATCAAGATAATCCCGACTACTTTTAGAGTTCGAGCAGCTAGTGAAGAAAATTGACGGCTATTACTTGCTTTCATAATTCCTGTGAGATAATTCTACACCCTTAGATTTAACGGGGTAGTTGACTTGATTTTGTTGGACGAGTTCCAAGCTATTTTCCACCAAAATAGCTGCTTGGGGTACCCACCTCGACTTTCCTCTGGGTTTTCACAGGCTGCGGTTGCGACCCCAAAGGAGCGAGTTTCTGCACAGGTATGCAGAGTTGGAAGAGGCACCACGCTTCTGGGGTGGCTGTAAAGCTTGGTTAAAATAGCGCCCAGAAACTGCAGCAAGCAACTGCTGGCTTTTTCTATAGTCTGACGACTGCAGCTTAAAGATGAGATCTGCGCGCTTGGGTTCGGTGCTTTTAACTAGCTTTCGCTCGCGCGGCGGTGTCAGAAATAATAGACACAGCAGGAGGGCGTTTTGCGGGGTCTCACCCCCTAGGGTTCCCACTACCCGATCGCCTGCCAGAAGCCCGTGGAACTAAATCCCCTGTCTTATAGTAATTGATATAACAGAGGGGTGGAATAAATAATTGTTCCCCAACCTTTTTAATCTCTAATTACCAGCAGCACGATACGGCTGCTACAGATACACCAGTAGCTGTTTTTTCCTGTTTCCTTCTGTTTACCAGATCTGGTTCGCCGCCGGGCATTCTTACTTCTTCCTTCTGGCTTAATAGTCACAAATTACTAATTGCCAATTACTAATTGCCAACTACTAATTATTGGCAGCTTGATTGCTGGATTGTTCAATACCAAAAGTGCAAAAAAGCCCATTTTTTGGTAGGATAATTGCTCGCTGTTCAAATTTGCTGGTAATGACTGCAATGATTTCTGGTGTTTACACGTTGAAAGAACTTGAAAGATCGATCGCATCCGGTCCGGACAACTGGCGTCCGATCGTGTTTACTAACGGGTGCTTCGATATCCTACACGCTGGCCACGTCCGCTATTTGCAGGCGGCAAAAAATTTGGGGCGATCGCTCGTGGTGGGCTTGAATAGCGACGCCAGCGTGCAAGCTATCAAACCGCAGCAGCCGGGATTGCCACCTCGCCCGATCGTACCGGAAAATCAGCGAGCCGAAGTTTTAGCTGCCCTTAAAGCAGTAGACGCCGTAGTAATTTTTTCCGACATTACAGCAAGTAAACTGATAAATATCCTGAAGCCCGATATATACGTTAAAGGAGGAGACTATCAAGTCGAAACTCTACCGGAAGCACCGGCTGTGCTCGCCTCTGGTGGCAAGATTTCCTTGATCGAAATAGAAGTTCCGAGTTCTACCAGTGCGATCGTCAAACGCATTTTGCAATTAGGTACTTAACCGCCCGATTAAACTTACCCAAAACTACCCAAGTCTAGACTTAACTGGACAAAAGTAGTTTTAGCGTTAACTTCCTGTTTCATCGCGGTCTTAGAATGACTTCTAAGAGGTTTGTCCGCTTCACAGGCAATCTCGGTACAGCTTACCGTTTGATCCGAACGAATCGGAATGTGAATTCCTTCAAACCATCCTTCGATATTTTTAGCGGCGTTCAGATCCCTGTCTGCTGTGTACCGGCACTCAGGACAATGATAAACACGGCTTTTTAATGGTATCTTGTGACGATGAGTAGCGCAGTCAGAACAAATTTGAGAACTGGGAAACAATCTATTAACTAGGATTAATTTACTTGGGAACTTCTCAGTCTTTTATTCTAACTGTCGTTTAAACTCATACATACCACAATCAGCTATCGCACCAGCCAATTTATGGTTTTTCAAAAATGCCTTAACGTGCAAATCCTCAATTCTAACTTCGCTGTAGTTTTTGGCGAGATAATGAGTTAGTTTATGGATTGCGTCTTGGCGAATGTTTGATATCTTGGCGTGAATCTTGGCAACTTTTCTAATTGCTTTGGTTCGGTTTTTAGAACCTTTAACACGCTGGCTGATACGACGTTGATATCGCTTTAAACGCTTACTCATACCTTTGTAAGCTTTGGGGTTGGAGAATACTGTGCCGTCGCTACAAACAGCTAATTCCTTGATGCCGATATCAACACCAACAGTAGTTCTATCACGAGATACGATAGGTTTCTCAATTTCGTACTTAACAGCGATAAACCATCTGTCAGCTTGTCTACTAATCACGCAGTTATGTACCGCAGTAACTGGTAGAGGTTCGGACAAACGTACCCATCGAATAGAAGGAAGTCTGACACGTTTACCATCGTTTTGTATTTTGGGTGAAGCTTTAGTGCCTTGTTACACATAAAAATAGTCGCGTTGACCTTTTTTCTTAAAACGTGGTTGCTGTGATATTTTTTTGAAGCACCTGTCCCAAGCTTGACGGATTTCAGCAAGCGCTTTTTGTGGAACATTTTTATTGGTTTTGTAATACCACTAATTGGCTATTTTCCCTTCAGCAACTAACCGTTTATGTAAGTCAATCGCCGAAGGTACTTTTTGCTTTTCTTCTAAGGACTTTTGGAGAGTTGCATTTGCCCAGTTGTAAGCGTGTCGAGCAACGCCAGAAGCTTTCCTAAATGCCGTGACTTGTTTGTTATTTGGCAATAGTTGAGTCTTCAAGCCCAGGAGCATTGGGCAGTTCCTCCTTATTGGTGAATATATACCCATGTCTCCCCAACTGTCAATAGTTGTACAGATTATTTTTGAAAATCGGTGACTGCTTTGGAAATACCCTCCACTAATTTTTTGTTGTTACGGTTACGAGCGCCATAGAGAGGCGCAGAAAAGATGGTAATCAGTTCTATCATGTCGGTAACTAACTCCTGCTCAAAGGTCAATTCGAGCTCTGGTTTGTTAACTATCACTACACTACCTCTGTCTCGACTTCTCGGCACATCGCAAACACTAATTCAGAGCCGAACCTAAGCAATCTATCTTTATGGGTTAGCACCTATCTGCCCACATCACCCTTCATGATTCGTTTAAGCAAATTTTGTAAACTTTTTTTCTGGTAGTTGAGTCCTGAGCATAGATCGGAAATGGTTTCATGTTGCCAGCCCTTCGCACTACTGAATTGCTGTAAAACTTGAATCTGCCTAACTAAATCTTCTTTTTGAACGCTGCTACTGACACGACCTTAGTTGATAGTTATCCGGTCATATAGCTGCTTTAAATCCCGTGGCGTAATTCGTTTAATATCTGCAATATAAAATCGCCTATGACCGCTAGGATTACGCTCACATCGAATTTTGTCATGGTCTGCCCATCTGCGAATTGTCTTAACTGATCTACCTAGTTCTTTAGCTGACTCGCCGATACTAATAGTCATTTGAGAATAGTCTTAGATGAGGTAATGCCTAATAAGAGAGGACTATTCTTAATATATAGACGCTCCGCCTGATTTGTCTAGTTATGGGTAGAAATTACTTAGGATCGCGAATTAAATAACTTACAATTTTAATTATTATTGTGGGATGGGCGTCCCGCCCGTCCAAAAAGGACG
>NZ_JAUBVJ010000102.1:0-26290 GCF_036702785.1 Microcoleus sp. AR_TQ3_B6
TGGGAACTCTAGAAATAGGGAAATTGAGGTAGAAATTCCTCAAGAATCCTCGCGCCTTCAGGCGCCCGGAGTGTCAAGTAGCGCAGATTAAATATGCCTCTTTCTGAAACTCAAGATTTGTTGGATCGAAAATTTGATGTTTGTTTTACTCATGCCGACGTGAACGGTAACGGAGTTCTCGAAACAGCCGATGTACTCGCTCTCGCCGCTCGTATTGCTACTTATCTCGGCGAACCTATGGGCAGTCCCAAAACATAGAAACTGTTCCAAACGTTGGAACACTTTTGGACTGATGTACAAGCCAAGATGGAAGTTGATAACGATGGTAAAGTGACTCCGGAGGAATGGCGCAAAGGCTTGCGCAAGTCCTTCGCCGAAGATTCAGAAGCCGATAAAGCAGGCTTCTGTCCTCTCGTGGCAGCGATTTTCACAATCTGCGATCGAGACGACAACGGTTTCCTCGAACAAAGCGAGTTCGCCAAATTCCACCAAGCTTTTGGCTGTAAGTCGGCGAACAGCCAGCTAGCTTTCCAGAAGCTCGACAGCGACGGCGACGGACAGCTTACGGTCGATGAACTCCTGATCGCGTGGCAGGAATACTACACCAGCAACGACCCAAATGCGCGAGGCAACTGGCTGTACGGCGACGTTTGGGACAATACGGTGGTTGTGGGCAGCAAGACAATTTGAATAGTATAGGGCGTTGCTGGATACAGGTATGAATTCAAGATTTCGCAATTGGTATCAGCCAAGTCGGGTGAGTTTTGCAACCTCAAGGGAAAAGCTGATTCATACGGTGAATCAGCAACGCCTAGTATAGTTTTTAGGGTGATAGTTTATGATTTCTGAAGTTTTAAATACTGGCATCTCACAGCAAGTGAGTAGTGTTGTAGTTGTTAACGATCCAAAAAGAATTTGTGATACAGATCATGGCTATGTTCGAGGCTGGGGTGTAACTGAAGAAACTGTCGGATCGAAGTCCCTTAGTATGGGTCACGGCCTAATTCCTCCAGGAGCAGGTGCAACCCCACACTACCATCCTTTTGAGACTGCTATCTACATTATTACGGGAACGTGCAGAGTTTTGCTAGGTGTTGAGAATGATACATTTGTAGATATCAAAGCAGGCGATTTTCTCTATATTCCCACTGGTGTCGTGCATTGCCCGGTTAATTGCGGGCAGGAAGTGATGGAATATATAGTTGCCCGAAGTTCGCCACAAGAAATTTGTCTTTATCCTGACCAAAAATGTTGAAGCTGAGTATTATCGCGCCTTAATCGTAAGTAGTTTGGGTGATAAACTTTCACAAATACAAAAAACTCCACTTTTTGATCGCTGGCGAGATATCCTTCACATCTTATCTGTTCACACTCGCCCAAACTTACTCAGTGATATCGCAATCAAGAAAATTTTGAGACCACATTTGGGCCTACAAAAATCGATTGTGAGCAAAACGTATAGGACACGGGTCGAGGGAGAGAACACGGGCGTGGCGACACTATCTCGCAAGGCTGCATCGTAAGAGTTTGTGCTATTCACGCGTTAGAGGAAAGGCTGAGGCACTCAGTTCGGTTGCTACCGCACTACCTAAAATTTAGAGATGTGCCTGTTCCCACCTAATTGAGCCCGCTATTGAGCAACGCCAAAAAAACTTAAAACAAGCGCCAGCAAAATCCTGACCGCAGTGAGAGCCAAGAACGAATTAACCGGGAAGACGCTTATTACACGAAGGAAGAAGAAATAAGAATGAGACAGTTGGGTTGTAGATTGATTGGGGTCGCGGTTGATATCAAGCGCATCCTTCTCTCCTCTTAACCCTTCTTCCTATTCCTCCTTCGCGCTCTTGGCGTCTTGGCGGTTCGTTAAAAAAGCGTAGAGACGCACATAACTGCATCTCTACACGATCGAACTCCCACAGAAAATCAGCTTCAAATCTTCTTAGGCGCAAAAGGAGAACTCGATTCAAACGAACTGAAACCGCCGGCAAAATCCTCACCGTAAGCTTCTTCCCCATGCAGCCCGATATCCAAACCTTGGTCTTCAGAAGATGACGGCACTCGCAGTTCCATAAACTGCCCTAAAATTTTCAGGATCGCAAAAGTGCCGACAGCCGCAAACACGTAAGTAGCTAGAACGCCTACAAACTGGGTGCCGATTAGACCCGGATTCCCGGCAAACAGCCCGTCATTTCCGGCAGCGTTAACGGCTTTAGTCGCAAATACACCTGTCAGAATCGCGCCCACAGTTCCGCCGACGCCGTGAACCGGGAAGGTATCCAAAGAGTCGTCAAATCCCAGCTTGGCCCGGAAACTAACGGCAAAGAAGCAGCAAACAGCAGTGATCGATCCGATCAAAAGCGCCCCCACTGGAAGCACGAATCCAGCCGCCGGTGTGATGCCCACCAATCCCGCTAGGAAACCGCTAGCAATTCCGACTGCTGTCGGTTTGCCTCTGAGAACCCATTCCACGATTGTCCAAGTTAAACCGCCTGCTGCTGTTGAAATCATGGTGGTGACAAAAGCCACTGTTGCTAAAGAACCAGAGCCCAAAGCACTACCACCGTTGAAGCCAAACCAGCCGAACCACAGCAGCCCAATTCCCAACAACACGTAGGGTACGTTGTGGGGGGTGTGGGGGTTGTTCAAATGGTCTTTGCGGGGCCCGATTACCCAAGCTGCGACAACGGCAGAAACGCCGGAACTGATGTGTACGACTGTGCCGCCGGCAAAGTCCAAAGATCCGATCGCCCCCAGCCAGCCTCTACCCCAAACCCAGTGGGCTAAAGGAGAGTAGATGAAGGTAGACCACAGCAGCACGAACCAGAAATAGGTTTTAAATGTTACCCGTTCGACGATCGCCCCGGAAATCAAGGCTGGAGTGATGATGGCGAACATCATTTGGTACACCATGAAGACTTGGTGGGGTATTGTCGGTGCGTAGCCGATCGGATCTGGTTTGTCTGCCGTGACGTTGTTCAAGAACATCCAGTCGAAGCCGCCGATGAAGCTTTCGATCCCTTTACCAAAGCCTTCGGACACTGGAGTGGAAACGTCAAAGGCCAAACTGTAGCCCCACAGCGTCCAGGTGACGCCGATCAGTCCCATCATGACTAAGCTCATCATCATGGTGTTGAGGACGTTGCGCGATCGCACCAGTCCCCCGTAGAAAAACGCCAGCCCTGGTGTCATTAACAGCACCAGTGCTGAGGAAACCAACATCCAGGCCGTATCACCGCTGTCGATCGGATTCGGCGCCACCGCTGCTGCAGTACCAGCAGCATCTTGAGCTAAGGCATTGTCCGTCAGCGGCACGCTTAACAGGCACAGGGCGATGATGCCGATCTTTAAACTTTTTTTGATCACGTTAGTTGTACCTTTTCATACTCAGCAAGTTTCAGGGAAGACCGGGCCGATTTTAGATGTGAGGATTTTAGATGCAATAGTTATTTGGTTTTAAGTCCCTGTTTTAGCGGAACAAATCTTCAATAGATAATTCCCCCATCCTCAACCCTCCGACTTCGCATAGCCGGACTCATCTAAATTCGTCAACCCTCAATCCAACGGTCTGTGCTTTTGGATTGCACCATTTGTACAAACTGTTATTCTGTATCACGTTATACTAAAGAGCTAACTATCATATTTCTTAATCTATCCGTCGCTACTTGACATAGCCCGTGACAGGCGAGCGCTCGGGAAGGGGGAGTTGAAAACAGGGGAATAGTTTTGAGTTGGGGAGAGTGGGAAGAGGAGAGGGGGAGAGTTGGGGAGAATATGACTTCATCCTTTATCTTCCTAACTAAGGACTAAGGACTAATTTTTCAACTGCATCTGATCGAACAGTTGCAGGGCCGATCGCCAAACCAGATAACCTTGATCGTTAAGGTGCAAGCCGTCTGTGCTGAGTTCGGTTGGCAAATTGCCGTCAGCATCGGCAAACAGCGGGTACAAATCCAGATACAAAACATTTTCAGAACTAGCAATTTCTTTGAGCCGCCGATTTATTGCCCGAATCCGACTGTTAGGAATTGCCAACAGCCGATCGCGATTTTCCCAAGTAGCTTGTTCCCCGCTGTGTGGCAAAATGGACTGCACAACCACTTGTGCTTTGGGGTGAGCCCACCGCAAATCGCGAATAATCTGCCGCTGGTTGTCCAAAATCCCTTCGTCGCTGGCGCCCCGCAACAAATCGTTAATCCCGATCATCACAAACACGGTATCCGGAACAGTTCGATCGAACAACTGCAACCGCTTCAGCAAACCCACGGAAGTCTCCCCCGAAATCCCTTGATTCAGCCAAATTCGATCGACCGGTAACAGCTTCGTCGGAAACCACATACTCAGAGAATCCCCAGCCAAAACAGTCAGTCTGGAGGGTCGATTCGCCGCGGCCGCCTCAGCTTCCCGACCCAACTGCGTCACCCACTGCTGGTAAGTCCATTTATGTCGCGGTCCTGGAACGGGAACGTCTAGCACTGGCTTTGCAGAGGTAGCCGGTTGGTCAATTTGTTCCTGGGCGCCTTCTGCTGTCACCGCCACACTTGCCGGGAAGCTTTCTGCCCAGTTGTGTCCCCGCAGCAGTAGTTGAGCCACTGTGAAGATCAGTACCCCGTTCGTCGCCAAAGATAGCAAAGCCCAAACCGGAACAGTTCTCGAGCGGCTAACTTCCATCCCTAACAGGGATTTATGAGTTCTACTTCTGCTACCTCCGCCAAACTTCTCCATAAACTCAAGCTATTTGCAGGCTTCACACCGAATAATTTGCACTCATTGCTGCATCAAATTTTACCGCTCAATTAAAGCCTCCATTCTCGTAAGAATCAAGCACTGTGCTGTGTTGGGCGCGACGGCGATGCAGAACTTTGCTTTTTCGCACTACTTTACCATAAAAAATCTGCCTACCAAACTTTCTGGCACCGCAATCGGATTTGTCAAAGCCACAGCCTTGCACAAAAATATATCTAAAACTGATCTAACTTACTCATTTGTGATGCTAAAATCCAAAAATGAAAAAATTAACTATAACTGAAGCAGCCAAAATTAAAGGTGTGAGCGCTTCCACCTTACGCAGGTGGGAAGCCGAAGGCAAGCTAATACCGGAACGCACAGCTAACGGTCACAGACGGTATGACCTAGCTCATCTTCTCGGCTTAAAACGCGACGGCGCTTTAACAGTTGCTTACGCTCGGGTTAGCAGTCACGACCAAAAAGATGATTTAGACAGACAAAAACAAGTTTTGGAATTGTTTTGTGCATCTCACGGCTGGCAATTCCAAATCATTGATGATGTGGGTTCTGGGGTAAATTACAGTAAGCGGGGTTTACAACGTCTAATTCTGGCGATCGCAGACAATCAAGTAGAAAGGTTGGTGTTAACTCACAAAGACAGAATGCTGAGATTTGGTTCTGAACTAATTTTTAATTTGTGCGAACACTTTGGGACAGAGGTAGTGATTATCAATCAAACTGAAGATGCTAGCTGTGAGGAGGATTTAGCTAAAGATCTACGAGAAATAATCACGATGTTCTCAGCCCGCCTTTATGGCAGCAGGAACCCCAAGAACAAGCGCATCCTTGAAGAACTTAAAGCAATTGCCGATCAACTCTAACCAATACACCAGTTTGCAACTCTCGTCAATTACAGCTTCTCAAGTCCTATTTCCCCATTACCAATTAACAATTATCGACGCAGATATCATGCAATCGAAAACTGCTATAGCCTTTCGAGCCTAACATGAGGTACTATCTGGCATCGGCCCGCGCAGGGCATGGGGCATGGGCATGGGCCCGCGCAGGGCATGGGGCATGGGCATGGGCCCGGGCAGGCCCGCGCAGGGCATACCTCACCACGCGATCGAACCGCTATATATGTACGCAATTAAAGGTGAGCTAACAATAAGAATATGCCCGCGTTCGCATCGAAGATTGAAACGCGAGCACAACGATAAAAAGCCATAAGTTCGCGGCTATTTGTGATTGGGGTTTTTCTGAATAAAGGGGTCAATTAGCTTATAAATAGCTAATTTAATACACGAAAGCTGAATAGACCGATCTCTTCGCACGCTCTACAGTTTGGTAGTCCTCTCCCCAGAACCCCCAGCATAACCGCCGTAGCTGCTCTCACTTCTGTTGTCCAAGCTCGTTTCCTTCACAAACCCGGTGTAAGCTTCCATCCCGTGTTCGCCGATATCCAAACCTTCAGCCTCCTCTAAAGCAGAAACGCGGATACCCAGCAAAGCTTTGAGTGCCGCCCAAAAAATCGTACTCAGCACGACGGTCATCCCGCCTACAGAGATAATGCCGAACAACTGCGGCCAGAGTTGATCGAAACCTCCGCCCACAAGCAATCCGGCCTTGGGGCCTGCGGTATAAAGTCCAGTTGTAGGTCCGTCAGCAAACAAGCCAACTGCCAGAGTTCCCCAGATGCCGCAGACTAAGTGAACTGAAGTTGCCCCTACAGGGTCGTCAATTTTCAAGTTGTCGAAGAAAGTTACTGCGAAAACTACCAGGATACCGGCGATCGTGCCGATAATGGCAGAGTTGGGCACGTTGACCCAAGCGCAGCTAGCTGTTACGCCGACTAAGCCGGCGAGGATGCCGTTGATAATCATCGAAAGGTCGGGTTTGCCCAGGTACAGCCAAGCAGTAATGGTTGCAGCAACTCCCCCGAAGGCGCCGGCGGTGTTGGTGGTGATCGCAATGTGGGCGATCGCATTTGGATCGACTGCCATTGTCGAACCGGGATTAAACCCGAACCAGCCCAACCACAGAATCAAACAGCCCAGGGTGGCAATGCTCATATTGTGTCCCGGCATCGCCACAGTATCGCCGTCGCGGTACTTGCCGATTCGCGGCCCCAAAAATGCCGCTCCCATCAAAGCAGCCCAACCGCCTACCGAGTGAACCACTGTCGAACCGGCAAAATCCCAGAAGCCTGCTTTTGCCAGCCAGCCGCCGCCCCAAATCCAGTGTCCGGTAATCGGGTAAGCAATTCCTACTAGCAGCAAGCTGAAAATTAAGAAGTCAATGAATTTAACTCGCTCTGCAACTGCTCCAGAAACGATCGTGGCAGCAGTTCCGGCAAAAACTAATTGGAAAAAGAATTTAGCGTTGAGGGGGACTCCCGTCCAGTTAAGCGAGTCGAAAATGCCTTGATAAGCGTCTCCTGTGGCGGGGCTGTTGTCGGCTACATTCCACAGAAAAAATCCGCCGCTGCTGCCGATAAAACCGTTGCCGTCGCTGAACATTAAGGCAAAGCCGATCGCCCAAAATGCGATCGTAGAAAGCGCAAAAACAATCAAGTTTTTTGACAGCACGTTGACTGCATTTTTTTGCCTGCAAAAACCTGTTTCCAACATACAGAAACCCGCGTTCATAAAGAACACTAGCATCCCCGCCACCATGACCCACATGGTATCCATGCCCACCTTAAGGCTGGCTAATTGTTCCTCGGTGGTTGGCGCGGGAGCTGTTTGGGCTACCGCGGCATATCCCCACACCAAGACGATGATTGCTGCTATTGGTATGCAGGCTTGCCAACTTGGACTGAGGCGGGCGATCGTCCTTTGTAATTTCTTGAATCTGTTAACTTTGGTCAAAAAGTTAGGTGCTGGCAAATTCAAAGACTCCCGCCTGGCTGGTTTCGACTTTTTCTTTCCGACAGTCATTTTCATCACTTTCACCCTCTTTACGGCTAGTAAGCTCAGCAATATTCGGAAAACTTTCCAATTTTACTACAAATGTTTAGAGATTATTTGTTCAGATTGAGATAGTTTTGATAGCCTAGCTCTTCTAATTGATTTTGTTTTTTCATTACTGATTCGGACAAAGTTTTGCGGTACTGCAGGACTCGCTCTAGCAATTCTGGCTGATGAGCTGCTAGTATCTGAACTGCCAGCAAGCCAGCATTCTTAGCGTTGCCGATCCCCACTGTTGCTACAGGTATCCCGGCGGGCATTTGCACGATCGAGTACAGCGAATCTACCCCTTGCAGGTGGCGGCTCGGTACCGGCACCCCAATTACTGGCAAGGGCGTTAAAGATGCTACCATGCCTGGGAGGTGCGCCGCTCCCCCAGCGCCTGCGATAATGACTTTCAAGCCCCGTTGGTGCGCCGTTTGGGCGTATTCCACCATACGCTCAGGGGTGCGGTGCGCCGAGACTATCGCCACGGAGCAAACAACGCTGAATTCTTCGCAAACTGCGATCGCATCTTTCATGGTTGGTAAATCCGAATCGCTACCCATGATAATTCCAACTGTCGGTTGATTCATGCAATTTTCCGATTTCAGATTTCAGATAAATGCTAATTTTAAATGATTGCGTTAACTCAAATTTAGATATTTTGTAGCAAAACTGACCCTTAAAAGCAATTTTGCCACCAGCCGCAGTCTGAGCAGCCGTGCCGCCAGCAAAAAGCTGCCCATCCTCATCGCCAGCCACCGGATTTATCCGTAGCGAATATAAAATCTAAAATCTAAAATCTAAAATCTAAAATCGGATGACTGAAGCCACAACCCCAACTGCCACCCCCACAGATATTCTCAATGCTCGCCTCCCGGGTTGCAAGGATTTGCAGATGCTTGCTGTTAACGAAACGGGAATCATTCAAGAAGTTTTGCCGATGGACGCCGTATTTAAACGGATTTGTCCTCCCGATTTGCAAGTGCTTGATGTAGCAGGCGATTGGCTTTCTCTGGGCGGTGTTGACTTGCAGATTAACGGCGCCCTCGGTTTTGCTTTTCCCGATTTAGAAAGCAAGCATATTGAAATTTTGCCGAAAATTTGTCAATTTTTGTGGAATCAGGGAGTGGATGCTTTTTTGCCGACTTTGGTTACAACTTCGCTGGATAAGTTTAGGCGATCGCTCTCGACTATAGCTGATTATATCCGCACTGTACAAACCGCTGCTCCTGCCACAATTCAACCCAAAACAGCGGAAATTTTCGGCGTTCACCTCGAAGGCCCTTTTCTCAACCCCCAGAAGCGAGGAGCTCACCCAGTTGAGTTTTTGTTACCGCTAACTATAGAAAATGTCAAGCAAGTTTTAGGGGATTGTGCCGATATTGTCAAAATAATTACTTTAGCGCCGGAGTTAGACAGCACAGGCGAAGTCATTTCCTATTTGCAAAGTTTGGGAATTTCCGTGAGTCTCGGACACTCCCAAGCGACGGCAGAGCAAGCCCAGCAAGCCTTTGCTCGGGGAGCTTCAATGGTAACTCACGCTTTTAATGCGATGCCGAGTTTGCACCACCGAGAACCGGGTTTGTTGGGAGCGGCGATCGTTTATCCGGGCGTAAAATGCGGTTTAATTGCTGACGGGAAGCACGTTTCTCCGACAATGATTGATTTTTTGCTGCGCGCTGGTAGGTATCAAAAAGGCGTTTTTTTAGTGAGCGATGCTTTGGCTCCTTTGGGTTTGCCTGACGGTGTTTATCCTTGGGATTCCCGACAAATTGAAGTCAGAAAAGGTACAGCTTGGGTAAGATTAGATTACCACTCGGCCCTGGAATCTGCTACTTTGGCGGGTACAACTCTGTCGCTGTTGGCAGGAGTGCAGAATTTGGTGGAGTGGGGAATTTGCGATGCCGAAAGTGCGATCGCCCTGGCAACTGAATCTCCGAGAAGGGCGATCGGAATTTCGGGAATTATTGGCAAATCGGCAGCTCAATTGTTGCGCTGGAATTTAAATGCCGCGACAAAGGAATTGACTTGGCATCGGTTTTTTTAAGTGTTGTCAGATCGTGTTTGGTTGATGTGTTCTTCCTTCTGCTATGCGCTAAGCACTGGTGACAGCAATTCGGTGCTCTCGGCAAGTTCGATCGTAAATATTGTTTAATTCCACAGCCAAGCAAATATCGCCCCGCAGCCACAGCGGTAAAGCAGGGAGGGCGCAGCCCACAGCCAGTTTTTCTTGCCAAATATCCAGGCATTGCTTGCCGTCTCGCTCGATCGGGCGATAAGCTGTAGCATAGAGGTCAATCGATTTTAGATTTTAGATTTTAGATTTTAGATTGACTTGCGCGAGATAAATGCTCTTTCTTGAGGATTTTCGAAAAGGGATTGATTCCACGGATAAATCACGTGGCGGGTACCACCTTTGAAATTCGCTTGTCAGCGTCGAAGGGCGAAGCACTTCCTCGCGCCAAGCGGACTAACAATTCATTGTGAAGATTTGCCTTCCTTCCTGTCACAACATCAACTATTACCAACCCAATTCCCTGAGGCAAATACGTCTCGCACTTAGAAACAAAAGCATCGCGATGAGTTGAACGATCTTTGTTGGCAGGAGTTACTAATTCAATTGCACCGGCTAATACCGGGCCCCCTTCTGTGTTAAAAATACTGACTTGCACGATTTGGGCCGTAGATAAAAAAGGCACGGTTTGGGCTGGCGGTGGCAACCAATTGTTTGGGAAATCTATTGGCAAACGAATTACCGTCTCTGGGTTCTCCAACTCCGGTAACGATTCCTCAAAAGCTGCTACATCAATTTTAATCCCAAACTGTACGTTAGGTTCGGCAAAGTAACCTTCTGGTAATTTGTCATTCAAATCTGATGCAATATAAGTCGCCCAGGCATTGTGATAGGCGTGCCAGTGACCAAGAATTTCAAAGGTAGTACCCGCCACGTGATTTATCCGTGGAATCAATCCCTTTTCGAAAATCAAAAATCCTCAAGAAAGAGCATTTATCCGTGGGGTCAATCTAAAATCTAAAATCTAAAATCTAAAATCGATTGACGGCGCACGGACAGCGGCGGGCGAAAATGATCTTGTAGCACCATATTTTTAAAAGTTAGGATTTATTGAAATTATCGATCGAATGGGCGATCGGCGGCTACTCGGTTTTTATTGAATTAGTTTCTCAATTCGGGATTGTTCGAGTTGCGGTCGCCCCTATCAATAAATCTAACTCAATTTAATTAGGTGGGGAATGTCAATCGATTTTAGATTTTAGATTTTAGATTAAAGGATTGAAAAGTGAAGAACTGACCCCACTGATAAATCCGGGGGCCCCGGACTAAATTACTTGCGGTCAACAATAACTGCCGCTGCGGCTTTATAATGTTTAACCGTTGGCAATAACTCAGCAGCAGGCAGACTAATGAATTCGGTAGACGACAAGACTATAGTTAGACAGTATTTTAACTCGACGGGATTCGATCGCTGGCAGCGCATTTACGGAGACGGCAAAGTCAATAAAGTGCAGCTAGACATCCGTACAGGGCATCAGCAAACGGTGGATACAGTGGTCGGCTGGCTGCAAGCTGACGGCAATTTGCGCGGGCTCTCTGTCTGCGATGCCGGCTGCGGCGTGGGATCTCTCAGCATTCCTCTGGCTGACGCTGGGGCAATTGTTTGCGCTAGTGATATCTCTGAAAAGATGGTAGCAGAAGCTTACGATCGATCGACAGCAGTTCCCGGCAAGCTCTACAACATCTCCTTCGCCGCCCAAGATTTGGAAGCTTTAACCGGCAAATTCCACACAGTGATTTGTTTGGACGTGCTCATCCACTATCCTCAAAATAAGGCTGCAGAAATGATCGCACACCTAAGTTCGATCGCCCAATCACGGCTAATTATCAGTTTTGCCCCCAAAACTTTAGCACTAACTGCCCTCAAAAAATTTGGCGAACTTTTCCCCGGCCCAAGCAAAACTACCCGGGCTTACCAGCACCGCGAAGCTGATATTATCAAAATCTTAGAAAACAATGGTTTTGTGATTAACAGAACAGCGATGACTAGCACTAGCTTTTACTATTCTCGCTTGCTGGAAGCTGTGCGGAAATAAGGGAAAACTATCTCCCCATTCTCAGGCAAGTTTAAAGCAGTTATGGGCAAAGTGGGGTGGGTTTATACAATTTATTAGTGGGTGGGGACGGGTTTATATAATTTGTCGATCGCTCTCAAAAAATTTGGCGAACCCGCCCCTATATGGTAAAATTGCCGACAAATTTGTCGGGCGGGTTTTACCAACAATAATTGTCTAAAACTCATAATCTCGTAAACCCGCCCTATATCTGTGCTGTTATGGGAATATCTTGCACTCCTGAAATTCACCAATTTTCATTTTACACGTTTTTCGCTAAAATTGCCGAGACAAGCTTCAACTTTATTCACCAGTTTAGGCGTTTTCATTTGATTAAATATTTTAATAGCTTGCTGCCAGTGATTCTGAGCTATTTCTAATTCTCCCAAATCCCGGTAAGTCAAGCCGATGTAATAATTGCTAATGCCCAATTCGTACTTAGCACCAATTTTGGTATAAAATTCAATAGCTTGGTTTTGATATTTCAAAGAAGCTGAAAAATCTTTACTTTCCCGAAAAACATCACCCAAAATGTACCAGGCACGGGCGATGTCTGATGTAAAGTTACAATTTTGCGCGATCGCCACAACTTGCTCTAAAGTTTGCTTAGCTTGTTCGTACTCACCAATATGTTTTTGAGCTAAACCAGCCATATTCAAATCCCAGCAAGCTTGCCAAGGCGGAACGCTTTCTAAAGGTTGTTGCAAGTGTCTTGTAGTTTCTTTCAATGCTGCCTTCGCCTCACTCGCTTGTCCTAAATAAGAATGCAGGAGAGCAACTTCGCAGTAGCAACTATTTAGCCGAGATTGAATTGCAGCAGATACAGGAGATAAAGCTAGATTAAGTTTAGCTTGATAAATAGCTAATCCCAACTCGTATTCACCAGCAGCAATATAGCACAAACCCATATCACTGTATGAATTAAATTCTGTCCATTTATCGCCTTCACGCTTAGCAGCAAATTGAGCTTGGCGGTGATATTCTAGAGCTACTTCAAAACCATCTGCTAGCAGATAGGCGTGACAGTCGCCGATGCAGCGATACAGACTTGCTTCCCGGTTAGGCGAAACTCGATTCACCAGTTTTTCTGCTAATTCTAGAGTTTGGCCAATGTATCCCCACGATAAAAAATATAGAAACAATTCTTCTGGTAAAATAGGTAGAGCAGGACGGCACAATACATCCCAGGCTGAATCATAATCTTCAATTTCTCGGAAATGATAGTAAGCTTCTAAAACTTGCAAACCTAACTGAGGGGATTGAATATGTTCTACACTAGAGAACCAATGTTGCCCGATCGCCCTTTGAGTTTGTTCCCATTCGCTGCTCTTTTGCAACTGATTCAAACCCGCCGCCCGAATTGCTGGGTGCATTCGGTATTTGCCCCGATAGAATTGTAACAAAGAACAGTCACACAACCGCTGCATTACTTTGAATTGTTCTGCTGGCGTGACATCCCACAGCAAAGCTTTGAGACAAGTATCTGGCAACCATTCAATTTCTTGATAGCGACAAGCTCCCAAACGGCATAGCAAGCGGTAAGCTTGATGAGAGTGAGCGTTGAGGCGATTTAATTGATTGTTGATAAGAAATGAAAATGAATCTAGCTGCTGTAATTCCTGGCGGTTTTGCTGCCAAGCTTCGGCAATATCTCCATCATAATTATTTTGAATATCGTTGTAGAGCATCTCCATTGCATAAGCATTGCCTTTATAAAGTGCGTGCATTTCTTGCACAGCTTGTAAATCTTCTGAAGTTTTGGGATATTCAAAATATTGTTGCCATGCTTCTGGACTCAAGCCTCTTAAAATGTGAGTTTGAACGCCTCTGAGGTCTGGTTCTTTTAATTTTTCTCTACTGGTAATCAGGGTGACTCCTTTGATTCTTGGATCGCACAGGACCCGCAGCAATTCTACATAATTGCGGTATTCAGGTAAAAACATACCGTTGCGTAAAGCAGATTCTAGGTTATCTATGAAAATTGCAACTTTGCTTTGACGCAGCTTTTTTTCGAGCAAGTTTAAACTCAGGCTAAAATCTCTGGGTGCATCTTCCTGAAAATCTTGTTGCAGCCAAGTCTGAACAAATGAATCGGCACTCCGCAAGTCTTCTGGAGTGTATGCAATTTTCATATCTAATATTTTTTCAAATTGGCAACTGGCTAGGTATTGCTGTGCTAAGGTAGTTTTGCCGATGCCGCCTTCTCCTACTATTATCAAAATTTTGAAATTTTCTGATGTCCATTTTTGAAGTTTAGTAATATCTGAAGTTCGTTCTACCCAGCGAGAATTTAATGGTTGTGGTTCTCCCGGTGGCGCTGGGATTAGTTCGGGCATGAATTGAAAAAACAAGGACTGCAAATCTGACCAGCTAGAACGTTTGTCTTTTCCTAAACCAAAGGCTTGATATGCTGTTGTCAAATGTTGGCGTACAGTTGCTTCTGATTTAATTTCGAGAATTTGGGCGATTTGTTTGTTGGGTGTTCCAGCTATTTTTTGCTTCAAAACTTGCTTGCATTTGTTGCCTAAATTGTTGTAAATGGTTATAAATTCTGTTTGATTCATGGGTGGTTTACCTAGGTCAGTGCGATCGCCAGGTGATCTCGGGGGTGCGCTCGCCTGGGATGTTTCAAAAAGTGCGATTTCCTAAGTGCGATCGCGTAGGGCAACGAAATGTCAGAAGTTGGTGACTGCTGCCTGTGACTGCACAATTGTGAGTTTTGAATGTTTATTGATTTTACACTGAGTTACGGGTTAAAAAGTTATTCAATAATTAAATTTTTGCAAACACCATTTTGGAGCTTAGAAGTATGGAGTTTCTGTCAGATGCGATGGATTCGGACAGTTGGGATGCGAACACTGCTAATTGCTACGGGCGATCGCGGGTAATAGGTGCTTCACTGTCTGTGGCTGTGGGAGCGATCGTGTAAATGATTGTTACAAAAGCTGGGGCTATGCGTAACAAGAGAAAGCTATTTCCGAAATGTAAATAAAGGCTGGAATTTAGGGAGTAAAAAGCTATGAGGTTTTTGTCAGAGGATGCAGCAGGCGATCGGGATAATAAAGCAGGCGACAGCAACAGCAAAGCTAAGTCAACTCAGAAGGTGGAAACAGATATGCCATCAGATCCAGAAAGCAAAGAGAATCCGATTAATAAGGTTTTGAATCAAGTTGAGAAGATTTTGTGTGAAACTTGGACAGAAACAGGGTTTGGAAAAGTGACTATTGAGAGCGAGAGGGGGGAAAGGGGTAAAGGTAAAATTCAAGTCACTGTGAAGGGTTCTACTTATTATCGGTATCACATTTCTGAGGAAGATATTCAGAAGTGGAATTCAAAGGAATAGGTGCGATCGGTGGGTGGGGGCGGGTTTTTATAATTTGTTTATGGGTGTCAAATATCTAGGCGAACCCGCCCCTACAGGTTTGGTAAAATATTAGGATAAATTTGTAGGGGCGGGTTCACAGATGATTTTTGTCGCCCATAAATTATTTTGATAAACCCGCCCCCACCCAACCGTGAAACTTACTAAAAAAAGATAACTGGAGGTATTGACAGGTTGAATTAAATGCTGTAGATTATGTTTAATTGACGGGAACTGCGCCCGCAAGTTTATCCTGTACGGCTGCGATGGCCGACAGTCATAGTTTTAACAACTGAATACTCTTAGGAGAAAACCTAGTTCGGGACGGATGTGAGTTTCGCGGGGCTGGGGAAGTGGTGATTAGGCATTATGTGCGATCGCCCCTTCTCCGGCCTTTTGTTTTTTGGCAAACAATTAGTTTTTTTGAGGAGATCGGATTATGAAATGGCTAACAGATGATGAGTTTTTCGGTACTGAAGTGGGTACGGGTGTGAATTCGGTAGAAGCGGGCGATTCCCTACGGGATAGCTACGCTTCACGCGCTTTGAGAATGGGAAGTACGCAGGCGAAGACAGCCGCAGGCATCGCACAGAATTTCCTCAGCAGTTTGGCGACAACTCCAGATTTCCTGGCTGAGATGCAGGTAGCATTTGGCAACAGCTTTGATGTTGAGAAAGCAGTCAAGTTAGCATCAGCTTGGGCACAGGGAGATTTTAGCGAATTTCCAGAGATTGAGATTCGTTCCGAAGCTGAGATTAATGGTGCTTTGGGTGGGTTTGCGGCTGCGACAGGGAAGATTTATCTGTCGCGGGAATTCCTTGCCAAAAATGCGGGGAATGTTACGGCTGTTGCGGGTGTTTTGCTGGAAGAGTTTGGGCATTTTGTTGATTCGCAAATTAATACTGTAGATGCGATCGGGGATGAGGGGGAGATTTTTTCGGATTTAGTTCAAGGTAAGGCGTTGAGTCAGGGGGAATTGGCGGGCTTGAAGGGTGAGAATGATTCGGCGGTGGTTGTTTTGGATGGGGAAGGGGTGAGAATTGAGCAGGCTGAATTGACGAGCAAGAAAGAAACCCTTGATTTTTTTGCTGGAGAGATTAAAGAATGGGGGGGTGGTAGTATTTCAAATAGGTTTGAAAAAGAAATATTTAAGGAACGAAATCCCCAGGAAGGGCAAAATATTGGAGGAAACGTTGACAATTTTTTTATTAAATATGACTGGGATTTACAGTCAGAAATAAAAGCTTCTATTTTTGCAACTCCTGGCAATTATGGAGAAGCAAAATTTTCTTACCCAGTCGATCTAGGTATACAAATTCCCAAAAATGTAGAACCCGGAGAAACTTTTTCCATCATACCAGGAGTCGGAACAAAAAGTGCATCTGCAAATTTTGACTCAAAAACACGAGGATTTGAGTTGCCAAATGCAGGTATTAAATTAGAGTTGAATTTAATAAAAGCTCAACTCGAAAACGTTGCAATAAAAGCTCCTTGGCGTACTTATGAATTACCTATCTCAGTAAATAGTAGTATAGGTCAAGGAGAATTAAGCTTTGATGTTATCAAGTATCCTGAAGGTAGCATAGACCTTCCAGGCGGTACAGGTACAATTAGCGTTTCGACACCTAAAATTGAAGACGACGGAATTAAGCCTGCGACGGCTCGCGATCAAAGCGACCCTGTACTGCCAGACATTGCTGCTTCTGGTAGATCGAATAGCATCATTGAATTAGAAGCTGATTTCGATAAGCTATTTGCTCTTACTTTTCCACCACTAGCAATTTTAGGTAATGAAGTAGAAGCTTCGTCTCCAGACGGAAGAGTTAAGGCAAAATTAAGTTACGATCTTTTAGACCTTAAAGGTAATTTGGGATTGGGGTTACAGCAAGATTTTACATTTGACCCTGAGAAAATAGAAGTCACGATGTCATTAGAAGGTCAAACTGAACAAAAGGGAACTTTAGGAAGCCTAACCAACAAATTTGAATTTCAAGCTCCCTCTCAAGGTTCAGGAATGTTAAAAGTCAAAGCAAAGTATGAACTTTTTGGCAACGTAAAAAACAATATCGGTGCTGTTATTCAGGGATCAATTAACGCTAAGACTCTGCAAGCAGGAACAGAATTTGAAATTGGAAATTTTAAGGGGCAAGCTCAGTTTGGACCACTCTTATCAGTGGAATTACCTGAAGGTGGTGCTGCAACCGACCCATTTCCCCTAATTGGTAGTCCTCAAAGCAAGCCTACCGATCCCAAACCTCAATTCCCGATTTTAAAGACAATTGAAATCAGCGGTATAGGTGGTGTAGAACAAGATGATAAAAATCCTCAACCCAACCCTACCAAAAATCTAATAATTGAGAAGGAATACGAAATTCCTTACAACCTCCCATATTCCATCTCAGATGCGCGTGCAGATGAGGGAGAAAACCTAGTATTCACAGTATCCCGTAATGAACCGTCAAATGAGCCAGTATTTTTGGTACTTGAATATGAAAACGACACAGCAAAGGCAGGTGAAGACTATTTCCCTGGTCAAAGATCAGTAACAATTCCAGCCGGACAAGTTAGTGCTGATATTACTGTACCAACTACCGGAGATGACAAACCAGAGTCAACCGAAACTTTTAAAGTTAAACTGAAAAAATCTGATGGTTCAAGTTTTGCTACAAACGATCCTGTTACTACAATAGATGCCACAGGCATCATCATCGACGACGACCAAAAACCTGAAAAGCCCAAAAATGGAGGCAAAACCTACAATGACCCCCGCATCGTCACGATCGACAAACAATATCACGACTTCCAAGCAGCCGGAGAATTCACCTTAATCGAATCAACAACTGGCGACCTAAAAATCCAAGTCCGACAACAACCCATTAACAACGACCCCCGCAGCAATGTCTCCGACAACACCGCCGTAGCCACAGTTTTAGGTGGAAAACGCATCGGAATTTACAAAGACCAAGGACTTTTAATCGATGGCCAACCAACCCAAATTGCCAACGATGATGCACTTGCCATTGGAGACGGCCGCATCTATCGTGAAGGCAGCAAATATACTATTGTTTATCCCACGGGCGATCAATTAGTTGCAAGTGTAGGAAGTCGCGTCAATGTTGAGGTTTTCCTCACCGATGAACGCGAAGGCAAAGTCAAAGGGCTACTCGGCAACTTCAACAAAAACCCCAAAGATGACTTAGCAAAACGCGATGGAACTGTAATACCTGAACCAGTTTCCCAACAGCAACTTTACGGCGAATATGCTGATAGCTGGCGAGTCAGTCAAGCTGAATCCTTATTCGATTACAAACCAGGCGAAAATACCAACACCTTTACCCTGCAAAATTACCCCCGCCAGAAAGTTAAAATCTCCGACTTAAACCCCGCTGATGTTGCAAAAGCCGAACAACTAATTGGCGATCGCATCAAAAATCCCACCACCCGCGAAGCTGCTATCATCGACCTCGTACTCACTAACTTCGATCCAGACATTCTTGAGGAAGCACTCAACGCACCAGATCCAGATAGCGTACTTGCGATCGCCTCCCCATTCACCGCCAACAGCGACTTTACCACCACCACCGTCAACACAGCCACAAAAATAGATATCCTAGGCAACGATACCACCGCCAAAGACCCCCTCTCCATCAAAGAATTCAACACACAATCCGTTGCCGGCGGCATCATCACCCTCGACAACAACAACACCCCAGACGATAAAACCGACGACCAACTCACCTACACCCCACCCCCAAACTTCACCGGCACCGATAAATTTAACTACCTCCTAACAGACGGCAAACAAATTCAAGCCGCCACCGTTAACATCAACATTAACAGCCTCAAACTTGACAACCTTTCCGGCAATAACGGCTTCGTCCTCAACGGCACAGAAGCAGGTAACTTCTCAGGAGTTGCTGTCAGCAAAACCGGAGATATCAACGGCGACAAAATTGACGATATCATAGTCGGATCGTTTGGTGCCGACCCCAATAACGTCAACGCCGCAGGCAAAACTCAAGTCATCTTTGGCACTCAAAAATTCCCCGCCAGCGTCAATCTTTCCCAACTCAACGGTCAAAATGGTTTCACCCTCAACGGCACCGATGCCGAAGGTTTCAGCGGCGGAACAGTCAGCAGTGCCGGCGATATCAACAGCGACGGCATCAAAGACTTTATTATTGGTGCCTTCGGGGCCACTGTCAACGGTCAAAATAATGCCGGAAAAACTTACATTATCTTCGGCACAAACCAAGGATTTCCGGCTAATTTTAACCTCGCTAATTTGAACGGAAATAATGGTTTTGCCGTTACAGGAACCAATACCTTTGACTACGCCGGTCTCTTTGCCACTGGTATTAGCGATATTAATGGCGATCGCATTGACGACATACTCATCAGCGCACCCGGTCCCTTCGGCGGCACACCCGGTAAAAGCTACGTCATCTACGGCCGTACCACAGGTTTTTCTCCTAACTTAAACCTCGCTGAAATTAACAACAACAACGGCTTTGTAATTAACGGCATCGACGGCAATTCTAGCGGTACTGCCAGCAGCGGCGACATCAACGGTGACGGCATCCCCGACCTTGTTATTGGTGCCGATGGCGGCAACACCAGCGGCGGCATTAATGCAGGCAAAACTTACGTTATATTCGGTCAGCAAGGAGGATTTTCTGGCAGCGTTAACGTCCCAGAATTAAATGGAACCACCGGATTTGTCATCGCCGGCATCAGTGCCGAAGAACGTTCCGGTATCGCTCTCGCCGCCACAGGAGATATCAACGGTGACGGTAATAAAGACCTCGTAATTGGTGCTCCCGGTGCGAAAGTTGGCGACCAAATTAACGCAGGCAAAACCTACGTATTTTTTGGCAAAAAACAGGGATTTCCTGTCATTGTCAACCCGGCTGAATTGAACGGCAATAACGGCTTTACAATCTTCGGTTTCGATGCCGAAGGCTCATCAGGAAATGCCGTTAGCTATGCCGGAGATATCAACAAAGATGGGTTTGACGACTTGTTAATCGGAGCCTCCCGCGCCAACTCTGATGATAAAAACAATGCAGGCAAAACCTTTATTGTTTTTGGAAGTAAAGAATTTCCAGCAAACTTCAGTTTAGCAGAAGCTAACGGTAAGAATGCCTTAGTTTTAAATGGAGTAGAAACCGATGGTTTAGTTGGCACTGCTGTCAGCGGTGGGGGAGATATTAACGGCGATGGCATCGACGATATAATTGTTGGCGCACCTGGCAGTTTATTTCAAGATTCTCCCGGCAAAAGTTATGCCGTTTTTGGCAGCCGAGGTTTCGGTTTGGCTAACACAAATAATGGCTTGCAAGGCACTGTTCAGGATGATATTATCAACGGAACCCAAGCAGATGATACTATTTCCGGTCGCCAAGGAAATGATAAAATGTTTGGAAATCCAGGTCAAGATGTGTTATCAGGAAATCTCAATGATGACTACTTAGACGGTGAGAAAGGGCAAGATATTGTTATCGGTGGAGATGGGAATGATAGCCTATTTGGTGGACTTGGTAACGACGTGCTTAAAGGGGACAATGGTAATGATATTCTCACAGGCGTTGACATCAATGCTATTAACCCCGGAATTGAGGAAATTGACACTTTAACTGGTGGAGGCGGGAGCGATATTTTTGTCTTGGGAGATGTCAATAACACTTACTACGATAACCTGGATAGCGACTACGCGCTGATTACTGATTTTAATGCCAGTGAAGATAGTATCCAATTGCACGGTAAAGCCGATGATTATCTGCTAGTTCCTTTCTCGCAAGCTAACCAAACTGGTACGGCTATTTACCGCAAGGCGCCTCAAAATGAATTAATTAGTATTCTCCCAGGAGGTTCAAATTTGATCTTAACTGGTAGCTATTTCAGGTTTAGCTGAGAATAGTGAGGCCAGTTTGCATCATTTTTTGGTTGGTGGGGGCGGGTTTAGATAATTTGTTGATAGGCTCAAAAAAATCGTTGAACCCGCCCCTACAGGAATTGTAAAATGTTGGATAAAATTTATGCTAAAATTTTGAATAAAATCCGTATGGATGGGTTCAACAATGAATCTTGTCACCCACAAATAATCTTGATAAAAGCGCCTTTACTAACCAATAACTCGATCGACAATCCCCACCCAACCGTAAAATTAAATAAAATTCAATTATCATTAAATTATGTCATCACTAATCTTAACCCGAATCTTCCTGACAGCCGCGGCCCTCTTCGGAGGTTTATCCGTTGCAGGCGGTGCTTTCGCCTCCCACGCTTTGAAAAGTCAATTGAGCGATCGAGCTTTAGCAATTTTTGAGACCGGCGCCCGCTATCAAATGTACCATGCCCTAGCTCTATTACTCGTCGGTTTACTCTTGAGCTACGCCCAAGAGTCTCAAACCTTTTTTGCAGTGGCTGGATGGGCTTTTATTGCCGGCACTATCATCTTTTCAGGCAGTTTGTACGCCCTGAGTTTGACTGACATCAAATGGCTGGGTGCAATTACCCCCCTGGGGGGAGTTGCTTTTATCGTCGGTTGGGGGTGTTTGGCAGTCGCTGCTTTTAATTTTAAATAGGCAACTGGTAAATTTTGAGGCAATTGGCAATTGCCAATTACCTAATTTTCAAACACATCGCTGGAAAACATCTCAGTCACAGTACGCAAGTAAGGTACAAATACGGTTAAATCTTCAGCAGGAAGCCGAGCGCATATTTCCCAAAACAAAATTAGCAGCATATCCTGCACTAACTCCCAACTTACATGAAGTTTGGGGTACAACATCACGCAAATTGGAAACAATTCTTGCTGTACCGGGCGAATACTACCTTCCAAAACGCACCAGCACAAATAGCTTTGAAAAATCTCGACATCCCGGATACCAGAAATTTTTATCTCCCGATCGCTCAAATACCCGCTGCAGCTGCGGTATCCTTGATGCTGGAAACTAGCCCGCTCGTACACTGCACTAGCAATCTCGGTTGTATGCTGCCACAAATGCTGAACAGCTAATAGAGCTCTGGAATTTGGGGACTGATTCGCCGCAGCCTCGTTAATCTCTCCGTAGGGAATGTGCAGGTAGTCGTCTATAATTTTTAAGTAGGGTGCAAATTCCGATCGCTCTGACTCCGAAAGACATCCTAACAAGATTTTGCTAGTATATTGAAATTCCACCGTCACAAATCCCAGCACTAACGCATCAGTCTTTGAGTATTTCCGCCTCACTTGGATAATATCTTTTCCCACCAGCACTGACAAGCGAAAAACAGGTTCTCTCTCCGCGTAAGCGTCGATTGCTTTGCGATATAAGGTGCGAGAGTCAGCCACAATTTCTAAAGGATTAATTAAGCTCGGATCGATCCCGTGCCGCTCTATTTGTTCCCCTAAAAGAGCTTCTACTCTATTCCAAGCTATCTCGCTGGCTAATTTCAGGGTATTTGTCAATTTGTCAACTATTTTAGCTCGATTTCCCTCAAAATAGGTTGACTCTGGGCTTGGGGGAATTTGGCGTGGCGCTTGGTTTTCTCGTGCCGCAACTGTACTGTAATATCTTTTTGCCCAGCTAACTGCGAAGGAAGAAACGCTGACGCCTTTAGCCTCTGGGAGTTTGTGAGTCAAGGAAGAAACGCTGACGCCTTTAGCCTCTGGGAGTTTGTGAGTCTCCGATCCGGTAATACCCCTAGACACCAGACTGTCGCCCTGTTGAATTTTCTCTGCTGTCGATAAAAACTTTGAAGATACTTGTGAAATACCCGTCATGATAAACCTCGTTTTTTTATTAAGTCGCACCGGATCGATTCCCCTAATTTTTAACGTTGTTAACTACAATTTTCTGCCTTTGTACGGTTACAGTCATCTGCCATTATGCTTAAAGATATAAGCCCTTTGGCTCTACTGCCTGCATTTTTTACAAGCTGCACGTTAATAACGTTATTTATTGTGCGATCGATCACTGTCACCCTGTGATCGCGATCCTAATTTATGTTTTTGACCTATCAAGAGGGCTGAAAATAAATTTAATTTGTCTTAAAAGCTGAGAATTAAAGTCAAGTCTGCCTCAAAAAAACTGCTCGTTGAAATACTTTATCTTTGTTTTGGAGGGCTTTGGTCGATCGGCCTAATTTCTTAATGAAGCTAGGCTAAAGCACGAGCGAGCGGTGACTTTTGTAATTTATTTCCCTAGCTGAAGTAGAAATGTATTTTGAGCCTGGCGATTGTTAGTAAACCCTAACAAGTTCAAATATGGGTTTTTCTAAAGAAAGAATTAAATTTGAGATGAGAATCAGATTTATGTGCATTTCGTTAAGGCCATTGCCAGCGCGGTTTTTTGCGATCGGTTTTTTAACTTCCCCGTGAAGCGAAGCTATCCCGTAGGGAATCGCCCGCCGAGCGTCCATTCGATCGACCAACTACCCTTCAAAACCAGAATTAGCGAGTGACTCGCCCGATAGATCCCGCATTTTGCCAACTCTGACCAAGAATTTCAAAGGTGGTACCCGCCACGTGATTTATCCGTGGAATCAATCCCAATTCGCAAATCTCAAATCCTCAAGAAAGAGCATTTATCTCGCGCAAGTCAATCTAAAATCTCAAATCTAAAATCTAAAATCGATTGACTGGTTCGATCCCCGAGGCCGGAGGCCCAAGCCTGCCCCTACAACCATAGGATGAGGTTGATACGGGCCCCATTCGCTATCGCTCCTCAAAAACAGCAGGAACAGTAGGTCTTTAAGGCTATGCCTTCGGGTAGGATTAATAGGACGAGAGGAAGTGGATAAAATGAGCGCTAGCAGCAATTCAACAGAAATCAAGTTCGGAACCGATGGGTGGCGGGGACTGATTGCCCATGACTTTACTTTTGCCAACGTGCGAAAAGTCACCCGGGCGATCGCCAGTTACCTAGAAACCGCTTACACGAAAGACCGCCCAGTTTTAGTCTCCTACGATACCCGCTTTCTGGCAGACGAGTTCGCCCGCACTGCAGCGGAAGTATTAGCAGATTTGGGATGGACTGTGAAAGTGGTCGATCGAGATTGCCCCACACCAGTCATCGCCTACAGCGCCAAGCATCTCAACTCCGCAGGAGCCCTGATGTTCACTGCTTCCCACAATCCCGCACCTTACTGCGGCATCAAATACATCCCCGACTACGCCGGCCCGGCAACCCCGGAAATTACTGATACAATTGTGGCCAATATTGCTGGTGCTTCTGATGCCCCAGCCAAAGGCAGCCACAACGATAAAATCTCCAGTTTTGACCCCAAACCTGAATATCTGAAGTTTCTTTATACTTTGATCGATGTGGAGCGGATTCGGTCTGCTAAGTTGAAGGTGAAGTACGACGCTCTCTACTCGACTTCTCGCGGGTATCTCGACGGGGTTTTGGAACACTGTGGCTGTGATGTCGAAAGTTTTCACACCTACCGCGACGTGCTGTTTGGTGGCGGAATGCCGGAACCCAAGGGCGAACAGTTAGTTGAGTTGGTGGAAGCTGTTAAGAAGGATGCGGCGGATTTGGGTTTGGCTACCGATGGCGACAGCGATCGCTTTGGTATTGTGGACGAGTTGGGAAATGTCTTGACTCCAAACACTGTGCTGTTGCTGCTGGCGCGTCACTTGGTTAAGAATAAAGGCTTGACTGGGGCGATCGTCCGTACAGTCGCAACTACCCACTTGCTGGACAATTTGGCCGCCAAGTACGGTTTAACAATCTACGAAACCGCAGTCGGTTTTAAGTACATCGGCGAAAAAATGCGGGAAACTGCCGTGCTCATCGGTGGCGAAGAGTCTGGCGGTTTGAGCGTTTTGGGTCACATTCCCGAAAAAGACGGGATTTTGGCTGATATGCTAGTTGCTGAGGCGATCGCCTATGAAGGCAAACCGCTTTCTCAGCTAGTCGAAGAAGCAATTAAAGAAGCCGACGGCCCCCTGTACAACAAACGTTTGGACTTGCACCTAGAAGAAGCCCACAAAGCAGCCGTTTTGGAATCTTTTACCAAGAACCCCCCCAAAGAAGTAGCAGGTATCGGCGTTAAGGAAATCGGTCGCAAAGACGGGATTAAACTTTATCTTGAAGACGGTGGCTGGGTACTGCTGCGGCCTTCGGGAACCGAACCCCTGATGCGCGTTTACCTGGAAACCAATTCTCTGGAAAAAGAAACCCAAGTTGCCGAACACATGGAAAAGGTAATTTCCCAGTTAGAACCTGTGTGACATACTCCCACACTCACCCTTCGGGTGAGTGAGGACTTCTGGGGGACTCCTCTGTGACGACATTGACTGAGCTTTAAGACCCTGTGCCCCACGGTTCTTGATATTGATAGCCGCATTCCAATCTCCTTACAAACTGACCTGACATACGGGACAGTTGTGTATTCGTTGGGATAGTGGCTTTTTGACTTTGTGACCGAAAAGCGAGACACAAGCCCCCGCCTTTAGATGTGGGGATAAGTCGGTAGCGGTTTCAACCGCCTTGAATATTTAGCTCGTGTTCTATTGTATTTCTTGAAAAAACGTTCAGTCGAGCACTCAGAAAAAGAGTTTAATACGTCAAGGAGGTAAAGTAAGTGTTCAATTTGACTTAGGAATTCAAACTCAAGCCAACAGTAGCACAGGTAACAATCTTTGAAGATTGGCTAGAACAGTGCCGCCGTGTATACAACGGGGCACTTGCAGAGCATAAAGATTGGTTTAAATCTCGTAGTTGTCAAATTAACGCTTGCTCAATTCGCGCTGAATATATAATTCCCTCCGCCCGACCCAGACCGAGCTACGCCAGCCAGTGTAAGAGTTTAACTCAAGCTCGAGCAACTATACCAGCACTGAATGCAGTTCAAGTAAATGTTTTACAACAAACTCTCAAACGGCTTGAACGCGCATTTGTAAATATGTGGGAACAAAAACACGGATTTCCTCGCTAACATCCGATTCCTCCGTGCTTTGCACATCAGGAACCGGATTGTCGTCAACTCACGCGAATTCATCACAACACTTACCCAAAGGGTAAGTGTGAGACTTCTTCTGTTATAGTTAAAATGTATCGGCTCAATAAGTAGGGGTAGCAGAGGAAAAAAAGTAAGCAGGGTACGCAAAATGTCATAAAATAAGACACAT
>NZ_JAUBVJ010000103.1:0-26248 GCF_036702785.1 Microcoleus sp. AR_TQ3_B6
TTTCTTGATAGTTGACCTTCATAAAATATCCCTTATTTTTCTGGCATTGTAGCACTTATTTGGCAAAATGGTATTAGCTATAGACTAAATGTTAAAATCCCAAATCTTGTAGTGGCGGGTTTCACAAACAATATTTGACTGCAACTCACTATCTATATAAACCCGCCCCCCACAACCTGTGAATCGGGGCGGGTTTATGAGATGATTGATTTTAGGCAATTAGGGTTGGTAAAAACCGCCCCTACAGCAATATTGCGGAAATTAATTAGCCTCAGAAAGTGTCAAAATAAATGCCAAATTTTCTTCAGCTTTCAAAGCGTGGAGTGCACGAGCCGGCATGAAGGCAAACACCCCCGGTTCCAAAACAATATCCTTGCCTTCCAAAGTCAAAATACCCTTTCCTTCGATGACATTAAGTGTGGCATTCCGTGCCGAAGTGTGTTCCGAAATTTCCGTTCCTGCGGCCAGACAAAATAAACTGTACTGACAATTATTGTCTTTGACTAAAATTTTGCTCAACACTCCGGCGGCGGGATATTCAATTGTGTCTCGGAGTTGGATTGCTGAAGATTGTAGCGGTAAAAGAGTAGTAGTCATAGTTTTTGACGATCAATTAATTTGGCTTGGGGTCCCCGGATTTATCAGTGGCTTCACTATCTTCAATCGAAAATCGAAAATCGAAAATCGATTAATTTGGTTTGGGCCCCCGGATTTATCAGTGGCTTCACTATCTTCAATCGAAAATCGAAAATCGAAAATCGGTTAAGATTGTTTTTTGGCCGAGATAAGGATGTAACCTAGATCCTGTTGGTAATGCTGGAAAACTCGACGCATTGCTAAGATGCGATCGCGAATTTGCGATCGACTTAATATATTCCACAAAATCGGCACAATACCCACAAACCCTTCATCTTGCAGCATTCGCGGCAAATTGAGGAGCCCCATCGCCCCACTTTGACACTTTTCTACTTGCTTTCCCCGCGTTTTGGTAGACAGCAATCCAGCCAGACTCAGACAAAGGCGTTGAATTGACGCGAATCACTTCTGATAAAGCTTTGTGAATTTCAGATTCTCGGTTTCTAGCTAAAACTTCGTGAGAGAGAAACTTGCCACCTGGTTTTAAACGATCGCAAATTCCCTATACAATTTTAGCTTTCCCTGACGGCGACTGCATTGTCAAGATAGCTTCAGCCAAAACCCAATCAAACTGTTGGGACATCCGATCCAAGTGAAAAATATCTCCTTCCACAATTTCCACTCGATGGCTCAAACCCGCTGCTGCAACATTAGCACGAGCCCGGGCCACACTCTCGGGATTTTCCTCAACTCCCACTACTTTTACACCAAAACGTTCAGCAAGGGCGATCGAACTATATCCAAAACTAGCAGCCAACTCCAAAACAGTCTCCCCAGGCTGAAAATCTGCCCATTCAAATAACTGTTTTGTAGCAAATTTCCCCCCCGGCCTCAACATTCAAAAGAGGCGGCAAAAAAATCAACAGAACCGGTTCGGGCGAGAGCGATACTAATCGCACATCTATAAAAGCCAAACCCAACCCGACAATTACTAAAAGCAGCCTGTAGGGAATTTGGCGCAACCAGCCCCATATTTGCGGCAGCACCGCCACACTTAAGGAAACTAATAGCACTAAGAGAAATTACTTCAGATTGCCCTCGATTGTCACTTCGTGAATTAGAGTTTTTGGGGTCATACAATTAGGGTTAAAATAGCTAAGGTTTCGGTTTCGATCGGGACTTATTCAGGGTAAAGCTCCGCACTTCTTCAACTTGACTGACTTGAAAAATTAGGGTAAATTGTTGACCCATTTCTTTTTCTACAAAGGCTTCTAAAAGCTGCACCTGTTTGGGTGTCAAAGCTTCGCTGCTGCGAACACTCAGACGAACTTCCGGCGGTTTTGTCAACCAGTTAGTATCGCTTTTCATCATTTCCACTCGTTGAAAAGTGATAGTTCGGTTAAGCAACGCCCGCTTCAGGCTGGCTTCGAGTTGCGCTTGCTCGATCAATTCCGCAAAACTCACCCCCAAAGGAATTACAAGTATAGCCGTCAATGCTAGCGCCCAAACGAGGGCTTTACCGGCGCGATGCAGGGGCGTGTAGCCGGCCATTAAAGAGGTTAGCATACAGGAGAGAGTAATCCCCAGCAAATTAGTAAGATACAGGAGGCTTGCTCCCAAACTGAGCGACCAATTAGCTTGAGATAAGCCTAAACCAATAACACAAATTGGCGGCATGAGAGCCACGGCGATCGCAGTTCCCGCCAGAGTAGCAGAAACTTTCGGCTGAACTTTCGCATAGCCGCTGATTCCCCCAGCGGCGATCGCAATTCCTAAGTCTAGTAATGTAGGTTTAGAACGAGCTAGAACCTCGCTCCCAAAGTCGGGAAGTTGTACCAAAACCCCCAAAAAACAAGCTAGAAAAATTGCTAGCACCGTCCCGACTGCTAATGAAATTAAACCTTTGCGGAAGAGGAGAACGTTACCTTCTACCGCTCCAAATGCTAACCCTCGGATTGGCAACATCAGAGGGGCGACGATCATAGCACCGATGATGACGGCCGCACTGTTGCCAAGCAGTCCAAAGGTAGCGATTATACAGGAGCCGAAAATTAAGACAAGATAGTCAATATCTAGGGTTGATTCTTCCAACAAGTCCACTCGTATTTTCTTTAAATGCTGTGGATCAATCCTGCTTCTGGTAAAATATTTAAGACGGTCTCGAATATTGTTGAGCAAAATAATCTCCTTAAGTCAGGGGCTGGTATCCGTCAATCGATTTTAGATTTTAGATTTTAGATTTTAGATTTTAGATTTTAGATTTTAGATTTTAGATTTTAGATTTTAGATTTTAAATTTACTCGACTGATTTTAGATTTTAGATTTTAGATTTTAAATTTACTCGACTGATTTTAGATTTACTCCACTGATGAATCTGGGAGCTTGAACAAAAGTCTGAAATTTGGGGCTGCTCACCAGAGGAGTCGCGGGTTTGTATCCGTCGGCGGGTGCGAGGAAAAGAATCAAAATCCCAGCCAGCAAGTTTTCGAGGATGTCCCGGAATCCGAAAGCAATTGTCGCACCACTAATACCCAGCAGTTGAATCACATTCCCTGCCTCGAATGACAGGAGGGCCATGAATAACGCGATCGGCAATAATTGATTTATAATCAAGATATCTACTCCAACCCAATAATACCGAATCATGCTCGCAGAAGCAAACGCGACACTTTGGCCTAGTCTAATTACTGTTTCAGCATTAATTCTCTACTTCGTTGTTACCATCAACGTCGGCAGAGCTAGATTCAAACACAAAGTTTCTCCCCCGCAGATGACAGGAAACCCAGACTTTGAGCGAGTGTTGCGAGTTCAGCAAAATACCTTAGAGCAAATGATTCTATTTTTGCCCTCGCTGTGGCTGTTCTCGCAATTTATCAGCCCAATTTGGGGCGCCGCTATCGGCGCAGTTTGGATAATTGGACGCATTTTGTTTGCTTGGGGTTACTATCAAGCTGCCGAAAAAAGAGCGGCAGGATTTGGCATTAGTACCTTAGCTACTTTAGCTTTGCTTGGTGGTTCCTTAACTGGGATAATTATGTCGCTGCTGAAGGTTTGAGCGTAGCTTCCGATCGACCTAATTGTTTTTCTACTTCCGGGCTCGGCCTGGTAACGCATATCCGGAGACTCAGGCTCCAATTTTCCTGCTGAAAAAGCGAGGCAGAGCATCTGGATAGCGGTTCCCAGGCAGAGCCCGGGAACCAGTTAAATAAATGTTAGGAGTCAATATGTCAGAAACCAACAAACCCGTATTTGAAATTAACCCGAAACTTTTTCAGCAGCTTGTCGAGTGGCAAGAAAAACTTGAACGAGAAGATGAATTAGCAAGCGAGTCAGAAAACGAGAAACTAACTGAGGTAATAACTCCTCCCGACAGTTATGAACAGCATTCTCAAACAGATAATTTCTAGCTGGTGGCTAGCAGCATCTTTTGGATTTCCGGCTGCTGTCTCGGCTCAATCGCTGACAACTAGCCAAATTCAGCAGCAACTCAATAGCGGTTTGTTTCGTTCTAACTCTCAAGATTTCTTTCAGCAAGGCTATCGCCAACTGGAAAGGGAAATCGCAATTTTGTTGCAAAAATATGTCACTTCCCAAGACCCGATTCTGGAGATTGATGAAAATTTGCTTTCTCAGATTTGCAGCAAAAAAATTAAAATATCCTCGTCGCATTCTGATACAATAAGTTCCGATCAGATTGATAGTTTTAATGCACAACTCCAAGATATTTGTAGAAAAAATTAAAATCTAACTGAGGTAAAAATTAAAACTTTACTGTTGATGGATAAAGAAGCAATGACCAAATTGAAACTAGCAATGCTGTCAGCGGAAACTGCGGCTCAATTGGCTGCAATAATTATTGATTACACTCATGAGGAAATCATGCTAGTTTTTTCTGAGCTAGAAGGGGAACAGCAGGCTAGAATTAAGACTGTTTGGAAGACTGTTGGTTAAAGTAGATTGGCTCAAATTAGAGGTTTTAATTTTTAACCGCAGATGTAAGCCGATAGACGCAGATGCACGCAGATTGAATTTGGTTAGTGTTCGCTGTGTAGAACAATCTTAATTTGTACACAGCGAACAATGATATATCTAAACTAGGGATTCGAGGCATAGTTGGCGGAAATGATCGCCGCGTTGCTCGAAGTTTTGGTATTGATCGAAGCTTGCACAGGCTGGGGAAAGCAGCACTACTTTAGCATGATTTTTTTGGGCTAGTTCTGCTGCTCGCGGGATTGCTCGTTCCATGGTTCCGACAGTTTCCCAAGCTTTGTAATTTGCTTGTTCTAGCCGATCGCTAAAAAGACTCGCTGCATCTCCAATTAGCAACACCGCAGCAGCTTTTGCTTTTATTGTATCAATCCATGCGCGATCGTCCCCTTCTTTGGCGTCGCCGCCGGCAATTAAAATCGCCGGTGCGCTCACTGAAGCTAACCCGACTTGGGCGGCGTCATAATTAGTAGCTTTGCTGTCGTTGATGAAATCTATGCCTTCCCATGTGCAGATGTGTTCGAGGCGGTGCGAAACTCCGGGGAATTTAGCGATGGCCCGGGCGATCGCACTTTTATCTATCCCCGCCAAATTAGCCGCTGCCACCGCCATTAACAAATTCTGCAAATTGTGTTCTCCCACCATCCGCAAAGACTCAGCCGGCAAAATTTTCTCGCTTTGAGCTATTACCCAACCGTTTTCGATGTACGCTCCAAAAGTGCGTGAAGCGTAGCTATCCCGTAGGGAATCGCCCAACAGTTCTTTTTCACCTTTGACACTCGTCCAGCACGCATCCGGCCAAATGTCAAGTCCTTGCTGTCGCAAATAAGGATCGTCGCCGTTGATTACTTGCAATTCGGATTTTTTCAGCAAATGCGCTTTAATGTTGTAGTAATTTTCTAAAGTTTTGTGGCGGCTGAGATGATCGGGCGTCAAAGTCGTCAAAACTCCGATGCGCGGCGCTACAAACGGCGAGGATTCTATTTGATAGCTGCTAATTTCTGCGATTACCCAATCCGGCTGTTTTTCGGCTAAAGCTAATTCACACGCAGCATAGCCTATATTGCCGCAAGCGGGAGCGTAAAGCCCGGCTTCTTTAAAAATAGCAGCAATTAAAGCAGTAGTAGTAGTTTTGCCGTTAGTGCCAGTAATTCCCACCCAAGGAGATTTGAGGTAACGCCACGCGAGAGCCATTTCTCCTATTGTTTCAATGCCTAACTCTCTGGCGCGCACTAATGCTGGACTGTCCCAGGGAACGCCCGGACTTACTACTATTAATTCTATAGATTCGACTGGTTCCAAAGATTGACCTAACTCAACTTTAATTCCTTCGCTAATGAGTTGCTGTTGCTGTTCGAGCAAATTTGGGGAAGATGAGCGATCGCTCAGCGTTACTTCCCATCCTTCGCGTTTTAGCAGTCTTGCGGCGGCAATTCCTGATTTTCCTAGTCCAATGATATGAGCTATCGGCATAAGTTGTGTGTGTGATGGAGCGAATTTTCTTGGTTTTATAAGTTTATATCTTAACCTTGCATGGGTTTTTGGCTATTGGCCATTTTGCTTATTTTTTAATAGAGCGATCGCCCGCGATATTTTTAGGGAAACAGCACTGCTGTCTCCTGATTCGTAGGGAAACGACACTGCCGTCTCCTGACTATTTTCCAGAAAGCCAGCTATATGATTTAATTCCAAAACTCCCCCTTCTCGCTCAAATATCTGCTTGTCCACTTCCGGACTTTAGCTTTTTGCTCGTCAGTTAGCTTGTTCCACGCATCAGAGAGAATTGGTCGGGGGTATTGCTGAAAAATGTAAATTGCTGAGTCGTAGTTAGTTGCTGTTTCCAGTTCCCTGGCGGCTGCTTCCACTGGATGTATCTCGTCGCAGTACCCCCCCTGTTCGAGGATAGCAGTACGACTCTTAAGATCTTTTATTTCATCTTCTAATTTGCCAATATCTCTAGAGAGCAATCTGGTTAGTCTTAACCAGTTGTCTATGATACTCACCAGACTAAATACTGCCAAACACCACAACCAGCCTGCTGCTTTAGATGGCAAAGCTATTGTTAAGCATAGCGACAACCATAACACCAACCCAGATAACCCTATATTTCTTTGTAATCCACATCTTGTTACCCCCTTCCAACCTCTTGGTGGCAATAGCATTGCTACTATAAATATTAAACAAGTATAAAATAAAATTCCTGTCCCGAAGGCTTTCCATATTAAAAACAGAAATACCACACTAATTGTTGTTAAAATCCACCACCATCTTGATAGCAGATACAATATGACATAAATAACTGGCCCTATCCAGAAACTGGCCTTTGACATTTGCGCCCATTTACGAATCTGTTGTTTCTCCTTCATTGTTCATATTTTCCCTGGGAAAGAGCGAGGCAGAGCCTCTGGATATCGGTTCCCAGGCACAGCCTGGAAACCAGTTAAATTCTTCAATCTAAAATCCAAAATCCAAAATCTAAAATCGATTGACGATCGCCCCAAAGTCAGCCAACACCCGCGCGTGATTCCGCAGCAAACCCAGTAAATTCAACCGATTTTGCTTAATTTCCGGGTCAGAGTCCATCACTAAAACGCTTTCTGGTCCGTCGAAAAAGTTGCTGACAGTCGGAGCAATCTCTGTCAAACTATCTACCAATTGCTGGTAATTGCGAGTTTGTTTAGATAGCTGCGTTTGCGGCACTAACTGCACTACTGCATCGTAAAAAGCTTGTTCCGATGACTTTTGAAATAACTCGGGTTTCACTGCCGTTTTCGGTTCCAGTTCTATTTTATCCAAATTACCTTGAGCCGCCAAACGAGTTGAACGGTTGACTGTTTCGTAAATCAGATCCAAAGTCTGGTTGTTGCGGATTTGTTGCAGAAAAAGCGCTCTTTCCAGTGCGTCTAACAAATCTCTCAATGCTCGTTCAGTATATTCTGGGTCGTTTTCTCCCAAAACTGCATTTACCAAATCATAATCTACATTCTTTTCTTCTTGCAATAAAGTCCGAATTCTTTGCAGAAAAAACTCATACAGCTGCTCGAGCAACTCCCCTGGTGTTTCCGGTCGCGCTGCGCTAAATTCGGCAACTACTTCTGCTAGCAACTGGTGCAAGTTGACTGGCAACTGAGCAGCCCAAATAATGTTAGTTATTGCATTGGCTGCGCGACGCAAAGCGAAGGGATCGGATGAACCTGTCGGCAACATTCCCAAGCCGAAGATGCTGACTAATGTATCTAATTTGTCTGCTATTCCGACAATTTGACCTGTGAGAGTTTGCGGCAACTTGTCGCCCGCGCCTCGGGGCAAATAATGTTCAAAAATTGCTGTGGCTACTGCTTCGGATTCGCCGCTTGCTAAGGCGTATTTCTGCCCCATGATTCCTTGCATTTCGGGAAGTTCGTAAACCATTTGGGTTACGAGGTCGGCTTTGCAAAGTAAGGCGGCTCTCGCTACATCAGCTTGCTCTTGCTCTGTAATTTGCAGTTGATTGACTATTAAACTGGCAATCTTGCAGAGGCGATCGACCTTGGCGCGCACTGTCCCCAAATCTTCCTGGAAAGTAACTGTTTCCAACTTGGGCAAATAATCCTCTAGAGGCTTTGCCAAGTCTGCTTTGTAGAAAAACTGACCGTCTGCCAATCTCGCCCGCACTACTCGCTCGTTACCAGCGGCAATAATCGCCGCTTTAGCCGGGTCTCCGTTGGAAATTGTAATGAAATATGGCAGCAGTTCTGGAAAATCCGGGCTTTTGAGGATGGGAAAATACCGCTGGTTTGTAACAATAATTGTGGTGATTACTTCCGGCGGCAATATCAAAAAATCTTCGTCAAATTTGCCGACAACTGCGTTCGGCCATTCTACTAAGTCGGTGACTTCTTCTAACAATTCTTCGGTAATGTCGGCGTAACCGCCTTGTTTTGTTGCTGCTGCTTCTACTTGTGCTTTAATTTTAGTTTGGCGCTGCGATCGATCGACCTCCACGCAAGCAGCCCGCAGACACTCGACATAATCCTCGGCTTGCGGAATCGAGACTCCCCCCGTCCCCCCGTTGCCAAGGGGGGGTGTAGGGGAAGTATGTAACACCCGGTGTCCTTGGGAAATTCGATCGCTCTTGACCGTATCCGAACCGCTCACCAATGTAATTGGCAGTACAGTATCATCCAACAGTGCCACCATCCATCGAATCGGGCGCGGAAACTTCAAATCTCCGTCGGCCCACCGCATAAATCTTTTGCCTTCTAACTTGTTAATCCACTGCGGCACAAGTTCTGCCAAAATATCCGCTGTCTTCCGCCCCGGAATCTTTTTGAGCACAAAAACAAAATCGCCTTTATCGGTAGCGCGAACTTCCAAAGCCTCAATTTCTACGCCCTGCTTTTTGGCAAAACCTTCCGCTGCTTTCGTCGGTTTGCCATCTTTAAAAGCCGAACTTGCCGGCGGCCCTTTTACCTCTTCTTCTCTATCTAATTGCTGAACAGGCAGTCCTTTCACCAGAACTGCCAAACGCCTCGGAGTAGCGTATACATTAATTGAGTCATTTGTCAAGGATTGTTCTGCCAGAGTTGCAGGTACAAGTCGCTGCCACTGCTCGGCGCTGCTTCTGACAAAAGATGCGGGCAATTCTTCCGTACCGAGTTCTAATAAAAAGTTAGTCATATAACAGTGTTAGGTGTTTGTGTCAATAGGCAAGTAATCTGCCCGTTTAATCATGAAAAAACTTACCGATCGGCAGTGAAAAAAAAACCAGCAATTGCGATCGCGATCGCCCACTCACAGAATTATTTTACCGACGCGCAAGTCCTAATTAGATCCAAAAAAGACTCAAATGATCAGCATACCACGTAAAATCGGGGGTGAAAGACAAATAGCTCAACAGCTCATGACCTTGGCGGAAAGACTGGCACAAGATTGGAAGTCACGACTTGAACAAGATTGCCCGGAGGAGAGTTCTAGCACTCGCGAGAGTGTTGTCCGCTGGCTGTTGGGAGACAGGCCAGAAAGATTTGACACTCTTGCTCCGGCTCAACTAACCGTCGCCTCCGGCGCGATCGACTTTTTATATCGAATTTTGATTTCTCGGTATCTGGGAGTACCGCCAGAAAAAGCTTACCGCAACTTGATCGGGCGGCTCGGCGGTTTGGTGGTGCTCCGGCAAAAAATCCAAGCGTGGGTTTCCCTGAGTCGCGACAGACAGCGGAGTGCGGTGGAGGTACTACAAGAAGTGATTCAGGAAATGCTCAATTCCGATCGCTACCTGCAGCAGCAAGTCGCTTGGATTGCCGAATGCACCTGTGACAGACGCCTGCGAAATGCTTTGCTGCTAGCAAGCACAGAAGAATACTGCTTGCGGCCGATCCGCAACCAGCCGCTGCTGGTGTACCGTTTTGTCAACTACCTGCGGCGTGCCCAGCGGGGCGGGTTGACGCAAGTGCCTGCGGGAGACTGGGTGCGGCTGGTGTCGGAACAGGTTCTACCCGACGATACAGACGAACCGCTCAGCCTGTTAGACGAACAGGCCATGTCCGAGTATCGCGAAAATCAAGCTTGGGAAGAGCAGCAAACTCAGCGGCAGATTGTCCAACAAGAATTTGAGAATTACTTGGCCGCACAAGTCGATCCGCTGGCTTCGCGGTGGCTGCAGCTTTACCTCCAAGGTCGTTCCCAAGAGGCAATTGCCGAGGAGTTGAAGGTGCCAATCAAGCAAATTTACCGCTTGCGAGAAAAAGTCAGTTACCACGCGATTCGGGTTTTTGCGGTCAAACAAGCACCGGAATTGGTCGCTAGCTGGCTGGAAACTTCGATCGCAGAACACAGTTTGGGCTTGACTCCGGCTCAGTGGCAGCAATATTTACAAGACCTCACGCCGGTGCAGCGGCAGTTGCTCGAATCGCTGAAAGCAGGGAAAAGTGTAGAGACCATCGCATCTGAATTAAAGCTGAAAACCAATCAAGTCATCGGCGAGTGGAGCAAACTCTATTTAGCAGCTCAATCGCTCCGCAACAAGTAGATTGGTAATGGGTGGCGGGCAATTGCTAATTGTTAATTGGCGGTAGCATTTTTTAGAATCCGCGCTACAAATCAATTCCCCAACAGCCACAGATTACCCAGAGTTTCCCCCTGGAAAACCGCGCGATGCCCATTGTATCAAATCAGGTTAGATCGATGGCGATATCGCAGCGCGATCGAAGATGATGGCGAGCGAAAACGATCGCAGTCAACTGTCTGGGCTAAGATACTAGCAGTACGATCGACTTTTTAGGATTCTTTAACCACTCCTAAATTTAGCGGTTGCCCGTAAATCTCGGTTGGGGTGCATCTATAATACTTGCGCATTAAAGACATAATTCTGTCGTTGCCAGCCACGGAAATCAATCTCGTGCGATCGATGATAGTTGGTCTAGACTGCGCCAGTCATCATGTAGTTCTCAATCTTTTGGTATAATTTGACGCTGCAATACAGAAGGGAGAAAATTCAGGAACTAAGGATTTTTTATTTAATAAAAGCTTCCGGTTGTGAGACCAATTCCTTCCTGCTGGAAAGTTGCAGCGTTAAATTTTATCGCATCAGGTTGGTGGGTGGCGCTCGATCGCGCTTCCAACTACAGAGCAGCTAATGGTACATACATATTCAGCAGACACGGCAGCTACCATGGACTCCGATCGAATATTTCAACTAATCGACACAGTTGTCCCCTTTGAAGCTTGCCTTTACTATCAAGTTTTGCCTTTATCTCTAGAAGGTAATCAGTTTAAACTGGGCGTAGTCGATGCCCAAGATGACTCGGCCTTGGACTACGTGCAGCGGATTTTAGCTTACATGAATTGCTCAGTCACAACAGAGCCAATTGCCTCGGAAATTCAGCGCTCGATCCTCTCAGCTTACTTGCTCCACGGGAGCCAGCTTAAAGATCCCAGCCACACAGAAACCGCAGCAGCCCCAACACCCACAAATCCCGCACTACCAACTTCACCCCCCAAAGCAGAAACGCTGCTGTCTGGGCCCGAACCCTCGATGCCCGCTCGTGACCGGTTTAAACCTGCCGGCGCTGAGGTTTCCCCGACGCCGACACAGCTATCGGTTTTGAATGTCGAGGCCTTGCACTTGTCAAGCCCAGTCGAAGTTTTGGCAACTTTGCCCGCGCCGCAACTGCTGCAAGAATTGCTCGCTAGAGTGCTGCTAGACGGTATAGGCCGCTTGTTTTTTGAGCGGAACCAATCCCAAGGCCGCATTCTGTGGAGTCAAGACGGCGTTTTGAAATCGGTGCTCGAAGGTATCGATATCGTCCTCTTCCAAGAGGTCATCGACGAGTTGAAGCGGCTGACGGATATGCCTGTTTGCCCGGTGGAACAGCCCAAACAAGTCGAAGTAGAACGCATATATCAAGAAACTCATTTGCTGTTGCGCTTGCGGATAATGGCGGTGGACGGCAAAGAAGAAGCTACGCTGCAAGTTTTGCGGGGAGCAGCTTTGAGGTTTTACCAGCAGCAGCAGTTGTCTAATTTGAGTCGGGACGCGCTGCGACTGGCCGAAGAATTGCAGCGGAAAGTGAATGAAATTCGCGATCGAACTCGGCTTTCTCCTGTGCCTTTAGAGGGGTTGCCCGCTTTGGAAAAAGTGATTAGAAATCTTGACGACCAAATTGAAGCCTTGATTCACGAACACAATCCCGAGCCGCCCTAATTAGGAATAGATGACTGTTTTCGCGATCGGACTCGCTTACCTCTCAAACCGGGTTTCTTCCTATATTTCTTCTTTATTTATTCGTCCGCCTATGCGGACGAAAGTTTTTGTAGTAGCGATTTCAATCGCCTAGTCCGATCGAGATGTTTTTCACTGCAAGAGTCTCAACCGTGCTCGAAAACATCATTGTACTGCAATAAATCCAAACTCACAAAAACTGGCAAACACTGAAAACATTGCTGTGCAATTTCCCAGCGTTCTTCTCGCTGCAACATCCCAGTCAACTTTTGTTTAGCGCTCAGCAAATAGCGGACATCGTTCGCAGCATAATTTAGTTGATCGTCCGAAAGATTATTCGCATTTCCCCAGTCGGAACTTTGAGAAGTTTTATTTAATTCTACCTTTTCCAGTTCGAGAATTAACTCTTTCAATCCGTGTCTGTTGGTATAAGTTCTAGCAAGTTTGCTAGCTAGTTTTGTGCAGAAAACTGGTGCAATGTCAATACTTAAATTGTAACGCATTGTTGCCATATCAAAGCGCGCAAAATGAAAGACTTTCTCAATATTTTCGGCTTCCATTAACTTCTTTAAATTCGGTGCTGCTGTCTGGCCTTTGGCAATCCGCACCACTGCAACTTTACCTTCGGGATTGCACAACTGCACCAAGCACAGCCGATCGCGCCACGGCATCAAACCCATTGTTTCCGTATCAACCGCGATCGCCTCTGCTGTCAAATAATAAGATAAGAGAGAATCGGGAAGATCGCGATCGCACACTTGAAAATCTGGAAATTTCATTATTAGTAATTGTTGACTGTTGACTGTTGACTGTTGACTGTTGGCTGTTGACTGTTGACTACCCTCTTCTCTCTTCCCTCTTCCGTCTTCCTTCTGACTTCAGCATCTACCTCACACTTGATAATTTATCCGTGTATCCGTGTCCGAATTCGTGTCGTGGCTTCCTTCAGCTTACCTGCTACGAACAAAAAGCTGAGTAAAATAATACTCGCCTTTGGCATTTTTAGCAATTCCAATTCCAGTTAAATTAAACTGACCCTCCATATTCTTGCGGTGGCCCTCACTTTTAATCCAACCTTCAACAGCCTTGCGTACCGGGTCGCTGTAGCCCATATTGTAAGCAACATTTTCAGCTACACTTTGATAAGGAATAGTAATTGCTTTCGCCCGCCCTTCAAATCCATCGTGGCTGAAGCGTACTTTACCACTAGCCATATTTTCGCTGTGAATTCTTGCGATCTGAGAAATTTGCGGATCGACTCTCAGCGGCGGCAACTTTTTAGATGCTCGGTATTGATTTATCTGTTGGTTAACCGCTTTTTCTAAGTCAGTAATAGCACTCGAAGCAACATTAGTATTCATAGAAGTTTCCGGTCGCGATCGCTCAAGACTGACCGCGCCACACTTTGGCAGCATGATTGTCAACAATCCCACGCACGTCAAAATTAAACCTTTGGACATGAAATCAAACAAAAAATAAAGTTAATTGTTACCATTAGTGTCAACTTAATGCCAAAAGTAATACGAGTATACCGTCTGACTATCCGCCTCGAATCCCCCGCCTCCGGAGGACGAAAGAGCGCTTCGGGTCCCCCCTTATTAAGGGGGGCTAGGGGGGATCTAGACTTCGATACAAACGACAGAGACAAAGGATTTTAGTCTTAAGTTGACACCAATTAATTGTTACTAATTCCTACAGAGCGATCGCCCCACATTCCGCCCAACTAGATATTCAGAACCTTCGCCACAGTGTTCACATCTTTGTCGCCTCGTCCCGAACAGTTAAGCACAATGCGCGGATTGCCTGTTAGCCCAGGGCATAGAGTCTCTAAATAGGCGATCGCGTGAGCAGTTTCCAAAGCCGGAATAATCCCCTCCAACTGCGAAAGCCGCTTAAATGCTTCCAGCGCTTCTGCATCAGTTACGCTATAATATTCAGCCCGACCCGCATCCTTCAAATAACTGTGTTCCGGTCCCACGCCCGGATAATCCAAACCCGCACTAATCGAATGCGGCTCAATCACTTGACCTTCATTATCTTGCAGCAAATAACTCATCGCCCCGTGCAGAACACCCACACTTCCTTTAGTCAAAGTAGCAGCGTGTTTCTGGGTATCCACACCTTCGCCCGCCGCTTCAATACCAATCAATCTGACAGTTTCTTCCCCGACAAACTCGTGAAAAAGACCCATTGCATTAGAACCGCCGCCGACGCAAGCTAATAAAATATCCGGCAAACCACCCCACTTTTCTTGACACTGAGCGCGGGTTTCTTGACCGATTATCGCATGGAAATCGCGCACCATCATCGGGTAAGGATGCGGGCCCGCTACCGAACCGAGAATGTAATGAGTTGTCTCCACGTTTGTCACCCAGTCGCGAATCGCTTCCGAAGTCGCATCTTTCAGCGTTCCCGTACCCGCCGCCACCGGCCGCACTTCGGCACCCATCAGCCGCATTCTAAACACATTTAAAGCCTGTCTTTCCATGTCGTGAACGCCCATGTAGACAATGCATTCTATACCGAAACGAGCGCAAACTGTAGCGGTAGCAACACCGTGTTGACCGGCACCAGTTTCAGCAATTACCCGCTTTTTGCCCATGCGTTTTGCCAGCAATGCTTGAGCTAAAGCGTTGTTAATTTTGTGAGCTCCGGTGTGGTTTAAATCTTCGCGTTTGAGGTAAATTTGCGGGCCAGTTCCGTCTGCTTTAGCGTAGTGCTCGGTGAGGCGTTCGGCAAAATACAAAGGGCTGGGGCGGCCGACATAATCTTTGAGTAATTGTTGGAGTTGCTGTTGAAATTCCGGTTCGCTGCTGTATTTGTGGAAAGCGGCTTCTAGTTCAAATAAAGCCGGCATCAGGGTTTCGGGGACGTATTTGCCGCCGAATTTGCCGAATCTGCCGAGGGAGTCGGGGCGTTGAATGCTGGTTTCGGTGGTGAGATGCAGGGGGGTGACAGTCATTGGATTTTAGTTTTTAGATTTTAGATTTTTAGATTCGCCGGTAAGCTAGAGGCGGGCGTGTCGATCGCACGCTTAGTCGATCGTACCAAATTGCTTGGGGACTTGAGGCGATCGAACAAATTTGATTTTGACCTCCTCCCCAACCGTACCGCAGGATCCCTAAACCTCGCCCGGAAAGGTTCACTTTACAGACTAGACGTATTGAAAAAGTCTTTTCCATCAAACAAAACAAATTTTCGGACGTAGCGCCGATCTGATGCATAATTATTTTTCAAATTAAAGTCTACTGACTTAGGGCCATGCCACCATAATATTGTTAATTGCCTTGAGATTTCGGTCATCGTTAACCATGCTTATAACATTCTCACTAGCGCAGAGCGAACGGCAGATTATCGACTCTACGACCAGATTTTCCACCTTTTTAATTTTAATACTTATAGCAAACTTATAATTTTAGCACAATGATTGCAGTAAACTCATCTCCTCATACTTGTGCTATATGTTACATTTATTGAAGAACGTAACAGCTTGCTCGTTCAATCGTAGTAAAATAGAAGCATAGACCTACAATTTTACTCTCTCCTCTCGGTCTACTGATAAAACTCAATAACCTCAACCCCAAAACCATCTCCATAGAGGGCGACGGGTAATAAAATTTTTATTGTTCGCAGTGTTCTCTCTGGGCGCTCCTTCCAGCAAATTATAGGTTAAATTGAGCAACCATTAACAGATTTCACTTGTTGCAGTTATTGTTACAAAAAAGGAAACCAAACTCGTGGATATCGACATTCGTTATAAACCTTCCTTTGCCACAATTTTTCTTACCCTCGAACCTGGAGAAAGCATTATTGCTGAGTCAGGAGCGATGATAGCAATGGATGCAGCACTCACCATGAAAACAGAATTTAATGGAGGTTTTTTGTCAGGTGTATTGAAAAAGTTTTTTGGCGGTGAATCGCTGTTCGTCAATCGATTTACAAATCTAACACGGCAGTCTCTCCAAGTCGTTCTTTCTCAATCGGCAATCGGAGATATTGCCGAAGTTCAAGTCTACGAAAATAACCTGTGCTTTCAACCCGGTGCTTATATTGCCAGTACCCCCGATATCAAATTAGGCGTGCGCTGGGCTGGATTGGCAAGTTGGTTTTCGGGAGAAGGCTTATTTAAATTGCAAGCCAGCGGACAGGGAACGGTATTTTTTGGCGCCTATGGTGGTTTGACTCGCCAGAAAATTAATGGTGACTTTATTGTCGATACAGGGCATTTAGTAGCTTACGAGTCGGGAATAAAAATGTCGGTAAAAATGGCAGGCGGATTATTAGGTTCGATCACATCCGGGGAAGGGTTTGTGAATAAAGTCACGGGCAAGGGAACAATTTATTTGCAATCCAGAAGTATCGATGGTTTAGTTCAATTTTTGTCGAGTAAAGTTTGAGTTGCGAGCGAATATACCCATTACCTACTACCGAATATGAAAATTGAACTTTTACAGCAACCCGACAGCACGATCGCCCGTGTTACCCTAAATACAGGTGAAGAAATCGTTGCCGAGGCAGGTGCAATGGTGGCCATGAGTGGCTATCTACAAGCAAGTACGACATTGCGCCAAGGCAAAGGTGGCGGTATTCTCGGCGGACTCAAACGAATGGTTGGTGGAGAGTCGCTATTTTTAAGTGTATTTCGCTCGCCCACACCGGAAAATACACTATTTTTAGCGCCCAAAATGTTGGGCGATATGCTGCACTATAAAATGGGCGCAAGTGGCTTAGTAGTACAATCAGGTTCTTATTTAGCTAGCACATCAGATGTCAATATTGACTTGGGTTTTCAAGGCTTCAAATCACTGTTTTCTGGAGAAAGTATCTTCTGGCTGGATATGGGCGGTCGTGGAGACGTACTATTGAGTTCCTTCGGCGCAATTTACGAAGTTCCTGTCAAAGGAGAATACATTGTTGATACAGGTCATATTGTCGCCTTTGAGAAAACTTTAAAGTTTGAAATTACCAAACCTCCCGGAAGTAGTTGGTTGAGTGCATTTCTCGGCGGAGAAGGTTTAGTTTGTCGCTTTAAAGGCAACGGCCGCCTGTTCTGTCAAACCCACAATGCCCTAGCATTCGGTCAAGCCGTCGGCAGTCGTTTACCTCCGAGGTAGCAAGAGAGGAAGACGAAGAGAATGGAACAAAAAGGAGACGGATAAAGTTCTTATTACCTATTCTCTGTTTATTGTCAACTCTCAACTCTCAACCATCAACTGCCAACTCCCAACTCTCAACCATCAACTGCCAACTGCCACCTATCAACTATCAACTTATATGCCTAGCAATATCTCATATACAATCGAGCATTCTCCATCATATGCCCAACTAAAACTCAAAATTCCTGCCAACAAAACGGTGTTGGTAGAAGCTTCGGGCATGGCAGCGATGGATAGTCACATCACCCTCAAATCAAAAGTCAAAGGAGGTTTAATGAAAGGCCTCACGCGAATGTTAACGGGTGAGTCTTTGTTTATCAGCGAATTTACGGCACCCGAACGTTCTGGAACACTTTACATTTCCCCTGGACTTCCCGGCGATATTCAACATTATCACCTCAAGGGAAATAGCTTGATGCTGCAATCTTCTGCGTTTGTGGCATCGAGTTCTACTGTAGACCTTGATAGTAAATTTCAGGGTTTAAAAGGTTTCTTTGGTGGCGAATCTCTGTTTTTTCTGAAAGCAACTGGAGAAGGCGATATCTGGTTTAATTCCTATGGCGCCATCCTGGAAATTCCAGTCAATGGAAGTTATATCGTGGATACCGGTTATATTGTCGCCTTTGAGGATACGCTGAAGTATAATGTTGAAGTTATGGGGGGGCTATCCTGGACAAACTTGAGGACGGGAATTTTAGGTGGAGAAGGCTTAGTTTGTCGTTTCAGTGGAGAGGGTAAACTGTGGATACAGTCTCGCAACCTGTTTCCTCTGATTAATTTTTTAAATCCCTTCCGACCGACAAAGAACAATTAGTTCGGTGCTTTTATATACCTTGTAGCAGGCGTTAAATTATCACAACGCATTCTACCATCATACAATAATTGAAAAACCTGATGAGCGATCGCAATCCACCCACAAGTAACAGACAACTGCTAACCCTATTAGGGATTTTTTTAGCATTAGTCTGTTTATTGCTTTGGGGAAGCATCAAACTGGTAGATGGGCTGATTTTATTAATTCCCCCCGAACTCGAACAGCGTTTGGGGGCGTTAGTTATCCCAGCTTACGAACGTCTTGCGAGCTCTTCTCCCGCACAAGATACCCTCAATCAACTCCTGAATCGCCTGGAAACTAAATTACCTAAACAAAAAAATATCGATCGCAATTATCGCCTACTTTACATTCCCGATGATACTGTAAACGCCCTAGCCTTACCTGGAGATACAATTATTATTTATCGGGGTTTAATACAGCAATTGGAATCGGAAAACGAGTTGATGATGATCTTAGGTCATGAGTTGGGTCATTTCGCCCATCGCGATCATTTGCGGGGAATTGGGCGGGGATTGGCGCTACAATTTGTGGTAGGGGTGTTCGCAGGCGATGGAGGTGGGTTGCTGAATGTTGGCGCTGCGATCGCTTCCAATTTAAGCAAAGCCCAATTTTCTCGCAATCAGGAAGCCCAAGCCGATGAATTTGGCTTACAACTCCTGGTTTCTCATTACGGACACGCAGCAGGCGCAACAGACTTTTTCCAGCGATTAGCGCGACAATCTCGTTTAGATATTGCTTTGTTATCGACTCATCCGGCACCAGGCGATCGCAGTTTAACGTTAACACAAACGATCGCCCAACGTCGCTATCCGATTCAAGAGCGATCGCCTTTACCCGCAACACTCAAAAGCGATCGATAATAATAAGACACTTAATAATTCCCTGAACCCTTGATGGGCTAATACAATAGGTATAATATCAGAGTCTAAACGAGCGATCGCAACCTTACACCCAATCCGCTAAAACTAGAAATACCCGTAAAAAAAATTCAGGCATTTTAACCTATGGCAGCCTCCAAACGTAAAGATTCTGACAACAAAACAACTGACGGCAAACGAGTAGTTTACTCCGAGTTTGGCAATGTTGACAACTCGGCAGCCCTCCAGCGGGGAGTTGCCGAAGTTCCTCCCAATCAACAAAACCTCAAAATCGAAGCATCCCGCAAAGGACGCGGCGGCAAAACAGTTACAGTCATCAGCGGCTTTCAGGAAAAACCCGAAACATTAGCAACTCTAGCCAAACAGCTAAAAGCTCAATGCGGTACTGGCGGCACAGTCAAAGATAATGAAATCGAAATTCAAGGCGAACACAAGCAAAAGCTGCTAGAAATTATCACAAAGTTAGGCTACAAAGCTAAAATTAGTGGAGGGTAAATTAGTCAATATTCCTCAGTGTATGGGCGGGACAGGTTTATGATATACTTAGTTTTAAACATAGATGGTTGGTAAAACCCGCCCCTACATCGCGCCAATTATATAGTCGCGAATCAACCAGAAATGATCTTACCAATTACCGCCAATTTTTAATGTACACTCGACCTTTAGCTCGTTTAATCGAACAATTGCAGCGCTTGCCCGGAATCGGTCCAAAAACAGCCCAGCGTCTAGCTTTACATATTTTGAAGCGACCGGAAGAAGACGTGCAAGCTCTAGCTAAATCTTTGATAGATGCCAAACAGCAAGTAGGTTTCTGTCAAGTATGCTTTCACTTATCTGCTGACCCTGTTTGCGAAATTTGCCGCAATACTAACCGCGACAGTCATACCATTTGTGTAGTGTCAGATTCCCGCGACGTAATCGCTTTAGAAAAAACCCGGGAATATATGGGCAAATATCACGTTGTTGGCGGCGTTATCTCGCCGATGGATGGAATTGGTCCGGAACAATTGAACATTCAACCGTTAGTCCGGCGCGTCAACCACGACAAGATTAAGGAAGTAATTATTGCTATTAGTCCCAGCGTGGAAGGCGAAACTACTACTCTTTATATCGGCCACTTATTAAAACCTTTTACTCTGGTGACGCGCATAGCTTTTGGTTTGCCGATGGGGGGAGATTTGGAATATGCTGATGAGGTTACATTGGCTCGCGCTTTGGAAGGAAGGAGAGAGTTGGATTAGTTGAAAATGGGTGATGGCTGATTGGAAAGTAAGAGAATTGAACCGCGAAGACGCTAAGGACACGAAGGAAGAGGAGAGAGGTGGGAGAGTTCACAATTGATGCGACGATATTTTTATCCTCAGCTTTTGCGATTGCTTCGCTGAGGCTGGCAATGAGAAATTTGTAAGATATAAAACCCGCGTCGGCGGGTTTTGTCTGTGTAGCGACAGGTTGAAACCTGTCGGGTATTTGGTATTTGCTGTTGGGTGTGGTTGTTCTCTGTCGTCACTGCCGCGAAAGGCTAAACTGGAAAAAGTTACCGCAAGTAAAAAATCATGGCCCAGTTCGATCGACCTTTAAGCTACCCCACAACCCGCAAAATCGACCAAACAGACGACTACCACGGCGTCAAAGTATCCGACCCCTACAGGTGGCTAGAAGACCCCGACTCAGAGGAAACCCAAGCTTGGGTGGAAGCCCAAAATCAAGTTACCTTTGGCTATCTCCGCGAAATTCCGGCGCGGGAAAAAATCAAACAGCGCCTGACTCAACTTTGGGATTACGAGAAATACGGCATACCTTTCAAACAAGGCGATCGCTATTTTTACTACAAGAATGACGGTCTGCAAAATCAATCCGTACTCTACACCTTAACATCCCTCGACGGCGAACCCAAAGTATTAATTGACCCCAATACTCTCTCAGAAGACGGAACCGTTGCTCTCGGTGGCGTAGCTATCAGCGAAGACGGTAAATATATGGCCTACGGTTTGTCAGCTTCCGGGTCCGACTGGCAGGAATGGAAAGTCCGTGATGTGGCAACAGGCGAAGATTTATCAGACCATTTAAAGTGGATTAAATTTTCAGGAGCATCCTGGACTCACGACGGTAAAGGCTTTTTTTACAGCCGATACGATGAACCCAACGAAAAAAGCAAGCACGAAGACGTTAATTATTACCAAAAACTGTTTTACCACAAAATCGGCACGCCGCAATCTGAAGACGTATTAATCTATGAGCGACCAGACCAGAAAGAGTGGGGATTTAGCGGCGGCGTTACCGAAGATGGCCGTTACTTAATTATCTCTGTTTGGCAGGGAACGGAAACCAAAAACTTGATTTTCTACAAGGATTTGACGGCACCGGAATCAACCGTTGTAGAACTAATTAACGAATTTGAGGCTGAGTACAGTTTCATTGACAATGATGGCTCTCTTTTCTGGCTTCAAACAGACTTGAATGCACCGTTGGGCCGCGTAATTGCGATCGACACCAACAACCCACCTCCCTCATGCCTCGCTGGTGATGGAAGTCAAGGGAAATTCACAGAAATTATCCCTGAAGCAGCCGAAACCCTCGGAGGCATTGGCCTCCTGAACAATCAATTTGTCGCTTCTTACCTGAAAGACGCCTACACCCAGATTAAAATCTTCAACTTAGACGGCTCTTTCGTGCGACAAGTTGCCTTGCCAGGAATCGGTTCGGCGGGAGGATTCGGCGGCAAGCGGCACGACACTGAAACTTTTTATGCTTACACGAGTTTCACTGCACCCAACATCATCTACCACTACAATATGGTGACAGATGAAAGTACAATTTATCGGCAACCAAAAGTTGATTTTAATCCGGAGGATTACGAGACAAAACAAGTATTTTACCCGAGCAAAGACGGTACGCAAGTACCCATGTTTATCACGCACAAGAAAGGCTTGCAGTTAGATGGCAACAACCCCACCTACCTTTACGGCTACGGCGGTTTTGGCATCTCGCTAACTCCGAGTTTTTCGGTTAGCAGGATCGTGTGGTTGGAGATGGGCGGAGTTTACGCAACAGCCTGTTTGCGGGGAGGTGGCGAGTACGGCGAATCATGGCACCAAGCAGGCACAAAGTTGAATAAGCAAAAAGTGTTTGATGACTTTATCAGCGCCGCTGAATGGTTGATCGAAAACAAGTACACCAAACCAGCAAAATTGGCGATCGCAGGTGGCAGCAACGGCGGTTTATTAGTGGGAGCTTGCATGACTCAGCGGCCGGAATTGTTCGGTGCAGCACTGCCGGCAGTTGGCGTTATGGATATGTTGCGCTTCCACAAATTTACTATTGGTTGGGCCTGGACTTCTGAATACGGTTCGCCGGAAAATCCCGAAGAATTTTCCACAATTCACGGCTATTCTCCCCTGCACAACCTCAAACCGGGAATTGCTTATCCGGCGACAATGATTACAACTGCCGATCATGACGATCGAGTAGTTCCGGCCCACAGTTTTAAATTTGCTTCCGCTTTGCAAGAAATGCACGCCGGAGAAAAACCGGTGTTAATTCGGATCGAAACCAAAGCGGGACACGGTGCCGGCAAACCCACTGCGAAAATCATTGAAGAATTGGCAGATGAATGGGCTTTTTTAGTGCGGGAACTCGATATTAACTAATGTTGAAAAAGCGCCCAATTGCGGGTGGCGCAGTCCGATAAACTGCGATCGCCCCACCCTCAATTTTTGGGCCTATCCCCTAGGGTGTCCATCCGAAACATAGCTATGTGAGCACAGCAGCTATGTTTCGGATGCGCGCTGCACAAAGCACCTATCCCGTAGCGCCTAAGCAAGAGGGAAGAGAGTAGTCAACCGTCAACCGTCAACCGTCAACAATACTGTAGGGTTTGAAAGAAAATTTTGTGCAAATATCGCGTTCAATTCTCAAATCCTGCGCTCGCTTCGCTGCCTTTGGCTGCCAACACCCAATAGGTGAAATCATAGATTACTGCAACTTGTCAACTCCTAGCTCGTGTTAACTTGCCTTACGCTATGTTAAATTTTGTAGGTTTTATTGTCGTTCTGAGATTTTTTTGATAAGGGTTTACGATAAGTAAACTTGGCAGCGATGCCAATGAGTAACAGTATTAAATAGAATCTCAAATTAAAAATTTTCCACTTCTCGGAAACCAATTTTTTAAGTTGACTGACGGTGAAGATTCAACAAAAAATCATACCTACAACCGTACTGAAAACCTTGGCGTGACTGGAATCACTGCCTTTTTTTTGACCAAGGCGTAGGTAACGGGCGATCGAATTCTCCATGTTCTGGCATAGCCTCTTCTCAAATAAAAAGAATTAACTGGCGCAGTCAAAGCCCGAAAATGCTTGCGTAGGAATTGCGGTGATTTGTCGCCCTAGGAACCCGCGATCGCCCGCAGCAGTCCCCGTCCAATTCTTTCCTAAAATCTCAACAATAAAAATATGTAAGTATAAATTTAAATTTATACTTACACTTTTTTGAATATTTATATTTTGCTGTTTATGGAATATCCTGAAGGTGGGTATGTTAAAACGAATAACTCAATCAAGGAATAGTCAACCACCCTGGTCTAAAGACACCCTCGCTTCTAGCCTAAGACTTAAACCACAGTTGACCAGATGTGTACCTGCGTACCACGTTAACGGTAAGAGTTAAAGACCCACCAGGGAATGCGAAGCTAGTTCCTTGAATCGCGAAATTTACGATTAAGCAGAGTTATTGGGTGAAATTAGTGTCCTAAATCGAGTACCGGGCGTTAACTAAAGCGCAAGCTAACATCACACCTTTGATAGAGGCGAGAAAGAGCAAAACTGTTGTGCGATAGCGGGTTGCACAATTTGAGATGGTAATTGTCCCACCGCTCGTACACTACATGCATGACACCGAATCTAGCAATCTCGGTGTAATGGAAAGATTCACTCGCTTATTGAAATCCCCGCGTCGTTTCCCACGAGCGCGTCTTTAGACAGCTCGCAACCCACTTACCGAATTTTTTTGATGAAAACGATCTTGCATCTACCAAAATTTTCAGGCGTAAAAGCATCTAAATCTACGATTATGGCCACTAACAACAACTTTTTTTTGGAAAAAACAACCTCTACAGCAGAACCAGAAGCGCAAAAATCTCTAGTGGTTGTTGACACCCGAGTAGAAAATTACGAGCAATTAATCGGTGGTGTTAAAGCAGGAACGGAAGTATTTGTACTCGATCCAACCAGGGAGGCGATCGAGCAAATTACGGAAATTTTGGATCGGCGCAACAGTATCACCAGCCTGCACATAGTTTCTCACGGCCGAGAAGCAGCATTAGAAATCGGCCGGGCAGAACTGAACATTGATAATCTAGAAACCTACAGCAGCCAATTGCAGCAGTGGGGAAAATCCCTTAGCGAATCCGCCAGCATTCTACTTTACGGCTGTAACGTAGCCGCCGGCGAATCCGGGATGAAATTCCTACAAAAAATCAGGAAATTCACTGGCGCAAATATTGCCGCTTCCAACAACCGAACTGGTAATGCAGCCTTAGGAGGCGACTGGGAATTAGAAATTTCCACAGGACAAATAAATACCGAAATAGCCTTTGAAAAAGAAGTCCTAGAAGGCTATACATCAGTCCTGTCTACTTTAGTAAATGAAAACTTTAAAGATCCAACAGTAGTCGGGCCTTGGATATATGGAGTTGGCAACACCCTTACAGCTAACCCAGGCTTAACCGCAGGTTCAACACCCAACCCCAACGGCGTTATTCCCATTTTAGGGATTGGCGATCCACCCGGAGGAGGTACTTTAAGATTAACATCAAACGCCTTTAACCAAGCAGCTTTTGTAATCTACAACAACCCCATCTCTGCCACTGAGGGTCTGAGAGTTACCTTTGATTACTATGCGTATAACAGAGGTACGATCCCTGATGTGAATGGTTCCCTCGAGGGTGCAGATGGTACTAGTTTTTTCCTGATTGACGGAACAGCTACGCCAACAAAAGCGGGAGGGTTTGGCGGCTCTCTCGGCTATGCTCAGAATACGAGTCCTCCGGCGCCCACGATACCCGGTATTGTAGGAGGTTATTTAGGTATAGGATTAGACGAGTTTGGCAATTATTCTAGCTCGGTTGCTGGTCAAAAACGGGGTGGATTCAGTAGCAGGCAACAAGATACACTAGCACTTAGAGGCAGCGAAAGCACAACTTATAATTTTTTAACGAACACTTCCATTGCCATTGGCATAGATAAGCCATTGGAAACCAATCGCCTTCCTGCTAAAAGAAGGGTTCAAATTACATTAACCTCGACGACTTCAGCAACACCTAACCGTCTGTCAGTTGCCTTCGACTTGAACAGCAACAATACCTTTGAGGCGGGCGAAACACTGCTCGACATACCCAATGTGGCAAGCATAAACGGAGCAGTGCCACCTACTTTTAAATTTGGCTTTGCTGCTTCGACAGGGGGAAATTCAAACATTCACGAAGTTAACAATGTCCTCGTGGAAAGTATAGAGACGCCTTCACTCGTAGCCGACGTTTCCATTGTTAAAAAAGGCCCGCTGGTTGCCACAGCCAACAGCACGATTACCTACACTATTATTTCCACTAATAACGGGCCCAGCAGCGCCCAAAGCGTCCTGATTCAAGATCCGCTCCCTCCAGCCTTAAATTTCGTCAGCGCTGACAACGGCGGTACTTTCAATCCCGCAACGAGAACGGTCACCTGGCCAGCTATTCCTACTCTGGCTAACGGTGAGAGCGTCACCCGCACCATCACCGCCACAGTTCCGGCAACACTCAGCCCAGGCACAGCCTTAACTAACACTGCATTTAGCAGCTCCAGCACTTTCGACCCCAATCTAGATAACAACAATAGTTCGCAACCCGTCTCTCAAGTCTCAACTACAATTGTTGCTGCTAGTGCCGACCTCGTTACCACCAAAATCGGGCCCGCCACAGCTAATGCAGGCTCAACAGTTACTTACACGATTTCGACGCAAAACATCGGGCCAAGCACAGCGACGCAGGTCACAATTACTGACAGCATCGTTCCGGGCTTAACATCGGTAGTCGTCTCCAACGGCGGCACGTACAATGCAACAACTGGCATTGTCA
>NZ_JAUBVJ010000104.1:0-26132 GCF_036702785.1 Microcoleus sp. AR_TQ3_B6
TTTTAAAAACTTGAGAAATCGCGTATTAGCTTGCTTTGATCATTAGATAAAGTTATCAGCATAAGTTCGGGAGAGCCGCATAATTTAGTTGCAATTCATTCAGGACATTGATGAAGGTACTGTGGCTTTCTCCGTAAAGGCTATCTGCTAATACTAATTTAAACCTCAAGCCAATCTCTTGTAAGTATCTAATCATTTTTACGGCTATCTTTGGCTTGCTTAAATATGTATCTTCCTCCCGTAACTTCTCTTTTGGTTTATAGACTTCAAATGTCAACGGAAAAGTCATCCCCTCCAGTAAACCATAGGCTGTGACTGCCACTATTCCATTCTCTATTTTTCCTAAATTACCGATGTACTGCCGTTTCACATAGTCGGTTGTTTCTCCTTTTTTTCTATCTCCTGTTTCATCAATAATTAGCGTAATTTCTCGACCTGCCAATACTTGTAGTATTAGCTTTAATCTTGTTTGCCTTAGTTGCTCTAATTTCCAAGGCGATTCAGTTAGGAAATGTAATAGTCCTTGCTCGTTGCTTAACCCGGTGACACCTGCTATTGCTGGTAATGTTTTACGTTTAATGTCGGAAATCATCCCTACATGGAGGTATTTAAACGCTTCAAAACTTCTTACTTCTGGAAATAGTTTTTTATACCATTGACAGTAATCGTCTAAGAATTTTATTGTCGATGCAGGTTCTCTTGCCCCAAACATAACCCAGCTAACGTTTTGCGACACTTTACTCTATTATTTTGTCATAAGAGTGATGGAAGAGCGATATATCAAGTCTGATAGTGAATACCCTGTAAGTTGGGTTGAGGAATGCAACCCAAGACTATCGATTTGAGATTTTAAATTTGTCCTCGAATCTCAAATCTCAAATCTAAAATCTCAAATCGGATCACTTGCCTGAAATCATTTTCCCCAGGGTTTCCGGCAGGTGAATTATATGTTGCAAAAGCTGGTTTGGTCCGATGCCAAACAATAACTGCATCGCCAGCACAATAGCTGCTAAAGAAATCGCTGTTCCGATGCTGGCTTTCAACACTTTAAAAGCCCAATTAAACACCAGCCAAGATACAAGTAAGGAAGCAATTAAGATAATTATTTCTATGGGCATATAACATTTTTAACTCAATATAAACTCTACATAACTTACGCATCAATACTAAACAAACCTAGTTTTTTATCAGTGTTAAAGCCTCAAATCTAGCATTTACGTAAAAAACAGGTTTCTGCGTCCAGAACTACTCTACTTATTACTTTAAGCAATACTGCCGCGTTTCCGTGTTTCCTTATAAGAAATTCCCACATTTTTCAAACCAGCTTTAATCATTTGCTGCTCTAACAAAGCGAAAAAGCGAGTTCGATCGCCACCCGTGACTACCGCTTGATTGTGAGCTTCTGCTAGCGTCACCGGATAGCCGCCGCCTTTGTGTACCTGAGCCAGCATCATTCCCAAAGCTAAATCTAGCTGTGCTGTATCTTGTGCTACCCATTCCGGCACTTCTATCCTAGCAATTTCTGTGCCGACGTGAACGTAACAGAAATAAACTGAATTGAGACCGTACAAATCTAAGATTCGAGCTTGGGATTTCCATAAAGGACTTCTTTGTCCGGGGGACAGAATTGTTGCCCACAAAATGGCATCGCGCAAGGGTTCAAATTCTTGACAAGGTGCTTTTTCGGCGAAAGAAATTGTGGCGGCAAATCCGACGTTCGGGCAATTTGTCATGCAGTCTGGTACTTCGTGGGTGCAAGCTTCAAACCGCAAAAAAGATAAGCTTTCGCTGCTGCGAGAAGCGCTTAAGTATCCTAACAGAGGAATTCCTACTAAACGCAACTTGTCCCAAGCTTCTAAAATTGGCTGCAAAATTTGATCGCGCGCTTCGCTGGGTAACTGTTCCAAAAACCAATAAATCAGGGAACCGTCTACCATGGCTAAAGCTGGCGCGGGCAATTTATTGTCGTTAACTTTTGCCCAATTTTCGCCCATTTCTGCCAAGGCAATTGCTTCGGAAACGGCGCGCCGGTATCCCATCCATTCTTCGGTTCTAATTCCCCACTGCCGCGAACCGTACAAGTCTTCGGGTTTGTAGAAAACCTCGGGCACGCTGTCTAAAACTGGGTGGCGACTTTGCCCGTAGTGTAGCATGACAGTGCCGACGTTTAGCAAGTAGCAGTAGGCTATTTCGTGATGGTTGGGGGAAATTTGCGAGCCGTCTGTGGCAAAGACTGTGTGAGCGGCGGGGGGTGGGGTGATGTAGGTGCGATCGTCTAAGGGCTCGATCGGCTTGGCAGCATTAAATAAAGTGCGATCGCGCCAACTCTCTTGCAATTCCACCAATTTTTCCTGTTCTGTTGCCGCCTTAATCAGCAAATTCTGAGCCACTTCCAAACGCTGACGAGCCGCCTGAGCTTCCACATTCAAATGTTGGCTCATTCCCTGCATTGCCTTGGCTGCTTTAGTTAAATCGAGCATTGGTTTTAAGTCTCAATATTAGAAAGCTTTCAATTTTAGTTCGCGATCGCACTGGCGCCATCCGAAACCCGATTCCTTCGTTGATTTCTCGTTACCAAACCGAAAACTGGTAAAAATCGGATTTCTCACCCGATGAGAAAGATTTTAAGTTGATGAGAGCGATCGCTCTCGTGGCAAAAGCTAAACCCGCTTTATTGGTAGATTTGTCCTTACTAAACCCAAAACTCGTATCAACCGGGTTTTTATGCCCCACCTGTGGGCCCTGAACTGAGAAATTATCAAAACAATTTTCAAATTGTCGGTTACCAAGCTTGCTTTTTTTGCCAGCCATCGGTTTTGATGGACGAAAATATTTCCTTGCTGCCCCAGAAACTGTAAAAAAAATTAGTTTCTCAGGTCAAGAATACCTGCAAGACTGTATCAAAAAAAATTTGATTTTTTGGGTCTAGATTCTGGCTTTTTTGGGCAATTTTTGTTATATTTATCTTATAATGGGAATCTATCCAAAAATAATATTTTTCCAACCATCCCATTATATAAAAATACCATACCATCGCCGCAAAAGTCAACAAAAAAAATGTAAAATTTTGTGATTTTTTTGACTCTGACAAGCAAAAAACACTTCCTACCTGCAAACAAATCTAACATCAACATTCGGCCGGCAGCCAATCGGCAAAATCTCCGGCAAACTGCGACAGAGAAAGCAATTGAACGGGTGGGTTTTGGGCGACAGATTCCCGTTCTGGCAAAGTATTGTAACCCCAATCAGCCAAAAATAACCTCACTTGAGATAAATCCGGCTGCTGCTTCACCGACAGCAAAGTTTTTAAGCGGTCTTCCACAAACCAAATAGTCGAATCTTTGCCAGAGGCTGCCAAAAATTCCCGCAAAGTTTGGTGTTTCGGCTTGTTGTATTCCTTGCCAAAAATCAACTCAGACGGCATTTGTACGCCTGCTAGCTGCAAAATTTCCCGCACAAAACGACCTTCCTTCGTAGTGACGATCGCCACTTTCACCGAACTCTCCTGCAAGGATTGCAAGCGAGCGGCCACCCCTGGATAAAAGCGGTGCAGAGACAGCCACCCAGCTAAATCCTCAGCAATCCAATTATCGCGCAATCCGTCTAACATAGCGCCGACAGACTGCGCTTTCAAATTATTTTCGGTCAATAAATGCGGTACTATATTGGGCCACTCCAGCAAAATTTGCTCTTGGGAAAAGCCTGTCAGCAGTGCGCGGATCAGCAGCGGCATTTCCCAACCAGTTTCGATGGCGGGCCGCACTCGGTAAAAACTCAAAGCTAAATCTGCATCTGGCACTGTTTCGACTGGTTTCCAGATTTGACAGTAGGTACGCCAAGCTGTTTGGAAATATTCGATTAGTCCGTCACAAATCACACCGTCAAAATCAAGAGCTAGAATTGTCGGAAAGTTATTAGCCATCAATCAATCGATTTTAGATTTTAGATTTTAGATTTTGGATTGAATAATTGAAGGATTGAAGGATTGAAGAATTGAAGAATTGGAGAATTGAAGAAAGCGCTCTCACGGATTAATCCGGGGACTTGTTATCCGACACTATGTTTTTTAGTTCTGCCCGTATAAATCCGGAGGCTTCTACCCTGGCTGCTTTCGGTCACTGGATTGAAGAATTGAAGAATTGACTGTGCAAACACTCAGCAGTGATTAGTCAAGAGTCGTTATTCAAAAGACTGAACTAGGGGTTGATCGGCAATCGATTCTAGTCCTTGGGACTGCAACAAATGCGTCCACTCGGCCCTGGGTCCGGAATCATCGGGTGCGAGGCGCCGCATTTGGGCTAGAGTAGCAAGAGTATCGTACCAAATCCCATTTTTAGCATAAGCGATCGCCCTAGCCATAGGGTCAGCATTTGCCAAATCGTTCTTGAGAGTTTCCTGCGGTTCAATTCGCTGCACGATTCCTTCAACAAAATAATTCCCCGATGGATCCTTGTCATCGCAAACCACCGAAAACGACCACCGATATCGCTGGCCAATCTCAAGAGATTTTTGGCGAGCGCTGATAGCAGGAATACTAACCTCAACTATCCCGGGTTTGTCAACTTTGAAAGTAGTTTTGTAAACCTCGGTTCCTTTTTCATCGGGAGCTTGTAAAGTAAACTCGACTTGAGTCGAAGAGGGAGAAACGTAGGCAAAGAATGTTGGCGACTCTCCTAGCGTTAAACCATCATTGCTTTTAGGTATTAAAGGAATAATAGATAAATCCTTGGGACAAGCCTCGCCTCGATGCGTCCCCCCTTGCCGGTTGTCGGGGGCTGTTACATCTGGGGGTGGGAAATTAACATTCTGACTCAGGAGAATTGGTGCAGGCACAGCCTGCATCGGTGTAAGCAAACTGGAGAGAGTAACTGCGATCGCAAATACAGCCATCGCCAGTGCAGTAAAATTTAGAAAACGCTTCATAAAAAAATTCGGTAAGTGGGTTCGGAGCGCGTCTTTAGACTGCTCGTGGGAAACGACACGGGGAGTTCAATAAGCGAGTGAATCTTCATAATGCGTAACCATAGCCATCTTTGCGATGGACAATTTCGCCGTATCGGTGGCTGATTCCTGGAACTAATTCTGATCCTGAAATATTGAATCAGCCAGTTGAACCCCAGGCAACATGACCCACATATTTACTTATTTTCTTACCAGTCGTAACCACCGCTTTTACGATATCACAGTTTGAAAACCTTTGACAGACTTGTTTCTCGGAACATACCGAGATGCGAATCCAAACTTATCCGTGTCGCCGATCTGACGAGTTGGGTGTCCCGTCAATTTAATTAACAGCGACTGGTGTGTGAGAACTTCTAACGATTCCACTTGACCCACACAGGCAACATCAAGCCAATGGGTTTTAGGTAGTTGTAATCGAGTACGGTTGAACTTAGTCACCCCACCAGAACCAGTCACCACAGGCAATCCCGTTTCTTTCAGGCGATTAAACAAAGCCTATCGAGTCGAATTTACAGCAGCCTCCTTGAGGGGACGTTTAGCTTGTGCAAGAATGCGCTTCCGACTATCAGGTTTTTTAGCTAAAAACTGTTTAATGTTTTTAGCTTCTTTCTTTTGGTTGCACGAAGGGCACGCAAGGCAGAGATTAGAAATTCGATTGCTTCCACCCTTGGCTCTCGGATAAATATGCTTAACTGGCCATGCTATATTTTCAACACCGAAGTAAGCACATTTTCTCTCGCACTTATTGAGTAAATACTCACGAATTTCGTAACCTAGCACTTCTCATTGTTAATATTAAATCCTTGAAACTTTAGGAGTTTCTAATTGTTGTAGGTCAAATCGGACAATCTCTTGAACGATTGAACCGATAGGTGCAAGTGGAAGCAATTTATTGACCCAAGTTAGAGTTTTTTCTGGTCGATGTTGCAAGGATGGTCCTAACCAACTCTTGGGACGGGTGCGATTCAAGAACCTTGCTTGGCAGTATGGTGTGTGACGATTTATTCGTGAGCGACGCAACTCGTTTCGGGATTCAAGACTTGTTTTGATCGATTGACGGCGATGGGTTAACGCTGCCCCAATGACGACTTTTTCCCCCTGCACTAATGCGATACCTTTGGTTTGAGAGCCGGGGTCTATTTTTAAAGTGATTGATTCAGGGGTTCCTGTTACTACCACTTTTAAAATGATCGTAAACGGCTCCCTCCGAAATACAGCAGCTTTTCCGGCGTTCAACAACCTACGTGCTTTACCGGGATGAATCGGTAAGAGTAGTCGTTTCTCGGTATCTAGAACAAAAACAAGATTAGACATTTTAAGTCCTCCCTTGCGGGGTAAAGTTAGCTTCGACCTGGTTATCTGGGTTCTTGCGGCTTACAACAATGTTGAGCGTGAGTTGAGAACTGTTTAATTGAAAGCGACACAGCGGGAAACTAGCGTCGCATTGAAGGAATGTTTTGACCCTGATAACGGAGTCCGTGAAGACTTAGGCCCGTTAGTATAGCTTGCAAACTATTCTGGCACGCTAGCATCCCTTTAGGGCTGAGTTATTGACTCTTTCACCAAATTGTAGAGATGTGATAGATCACATCTCTACTTTTAAGCCGGAGTTTTAACCCGGCCGCGAGCGGGTAAATTTGTCAATTTTCACATAGCCATAGGAAGACTGACAAAACTTCAACAAATACTGAGCTTTAAAGAGGCTGAACCAGCAGCGGTTGAGCGGCAACTGATTCCAGTCCTTGGGACTCCAACAATTGCGTCCACTTGGCTGTCAGCCTCGCGTCCCCGGGTGTCTGGCGCCGCATTTGGGCTAAAGTAGCGAGAGTTTCGTACCAAATCCCATTTTTAGCGTAAACGTTGAGCCTAGTGATCTGGTCGGCATTTGCCAAATCGCTCTTGAGAGTTGCCTGGGGTTCAATTCGCTGCACGAACCCTTTAACAACTAAATCTCCCGATCGGTCTTCGGGGTCGCAAACTAGCGAAAATGACCATACGTATCGCTTACCAACTTCAAGGGATTTGTTCTTACCCATAGCAGGAATGGTTACTCCAACAATCCCAGATTTGTCAAGTTTAAAAGTTTTTTCGTAGACCACGTCCTCTTCCTTATCGTTGAGGACAGTAAACTCTATTTTTGCCGAGGTTTGAGGAACATAGACAAAAATTGTGGGAGACTCTGTTAGGGTTAAACCGATATTAGTTGGAGGCACTAATGGAGTAATAGACAAACCCGCCGGACAAAGCTTGCTGCCGCGATGTGTCCCTCCTTGTCGGCTGGTGGGGGCTGTTACGTCGGGAGCCTGGAAATTAACATTTTGACTCAGCAGAAGCGGCTGGGCTTGTGCCCGCATCGGTGCAAGTGAACTGGGGAGGGTCGCTGCCATCGCAGATACGGCGACCGCAAGTGTAGCTTGATGTAGAAAACGTTTCATTTTGTTGTACCTTTCACTATAATATTGCAAACACAGGTATTTGCTGATGGCGACAAATATTTTGGAGCTGCTAGTAGATGGCGTAGATACACAATTTTAATCTTCACATATTATCCATAACATTAATTAATTCGATCGGCAAGGGGATTCTCCCTCGGGAAAATCCGCCAACCTAGGTCGCCAGTATCATTGCATACAGTTGCTGGCTGCCCACTGTAAAATTTTGTTACAAAGCGGTCGGAGTTGCTGGGTGTCCTAAGATGGAGGAAGTCTCCGGGAGGCGGCAAAGGCGAAACAACTGCTGTTCCAGAAACAAGTCAAACTTTTATGCTGGGATAATGAGTAAAATATCTAACAAAATTCGATCGGCAGCGACTCAAGTGAGTCAAATGTATAAACCATCACTAGCATTTGCTAAGTCTGTATTAATTGCCAGCGCGGCAGTAACATTATCCTTGATGGGGGCCAGACAGCTAGGAATACTCGAACCAATAGAATTAAGCGTTTACGACCAAATGGTGAGGTGGCGTCCCGAGGAACAGCCAGACTCGCGCTTGCTAGTTGTGGGGATTACCGAAGGAGACATTCAGAAACTGAACCAGTGGCCGATATCCGATCGCAAAATTGCTGAAATCTTACAAAAACTGGAAAAAATGCAGCCTGCAGTCATCGGTTTAGATGTACTGCGAGACGTACCTTTAGGAGACGGGCGCGAGGAATTAACTAAAGTTTTACAAAAAAGCGATCGAATTATCGGGGTATGTTTAGTCACCGACGGCAGCCGGGACAATCCCGGTTCTCCGCCTCCGCCGGGAATGCCAGAAAACCGGGTGGGATTTGCCGATTTTGGAATCGATCCAGGCGGCATACTCCGCAGGTCTTTATTATTTATGAAACCACCGACAATTCAGGGCAAATCCTCGGTAGACAAACATCTTTGCAATGATGACTCTCAAGTTTTAGCTTCCTTCAACCTCCAGCTAGCACTCCGCTACCTGCAAGGGCAAAAAATTTATCCCCACCTGGCACCCGATCAATCTTTATGGCTGGGAAAAACCAAATTAAAACGACTAGAAAGCAATGACGGAGGATACACAAATGCCGATGCCAGGGGATATCAAATATTAATTAACTATCGTTCCCGGCTGAAAGTCGCAAACCAAGTCAGAATTACGGATGTTTTAGAAGGGAAAGTTGACCCGCATTTAGTTAAAGATAAAATAGTTCTGATCGGTTACACCTCAGAAACCGTTAAAGATGTATTTTATACTCCTTACAGTGGGCGACAGCAAAACAACCAATACATGCCGGGGATCGTGGCACACGCACAAGTAGTCAGCCAAATTTTGAGTGCAGTTCTAGACAACAGGCCGATGTTTTGGTTTTGGCCGGAATGGGCAGAAATATTGTGGATTTCGGGATGGTCAATTGTGGGAGGAACCTTGGCATCGCGGATAGCTCACCCAGCGAAGTTGGGGGGGACATTCGCAGCAATGCTGTCCGGGTGCTGCGCGATCGGCTTTGGGATTTTTCTGTTGGGAGGGTGGGTGCCTGTGGCAGCGCCAGCCTTAGCATTAATCCTAGCTGCCAGTAGCATAGTATCAGCAGACAGATTTAATAAAGCCGGATACGGGAAAGCGATTAGGGAGCGAGTAAAACAAGTCTTCAAAATCGAAATAGACCAAGCCAAAAAAGCACAGCAAGTCGCAGAAATCACAGAATCTGATTTCTTTAAAGAATTGCAGCAAAAGAAAGATAAACTGAGGATTAGCAAACAAGAAACCTCTGAAAAAGCACCTTCCGAACCCCAAAAAATAACTGCTGGTGTCCCAGAGCTTCCCAAAGCCGAAAGTCAGACAGACGAATACTTAGCTCAGTTGGAGGAAAAAGCCAAACAGCAGAAGCAGCGCGTCGCCGTGACTGAATTGGAAAGCAGCTCAAAAACGGGTGTGGCTCCTGATGCCGGCGGCGGTGCTAGTTCAGCCGAAACCAAACCCGATGACGAGTTCAGCCATTTGCAAGCCAAAGCCAAACAGATGCGGCAGCGCAGAGGCGCAGAAAAGAGGATACAAGATGAAAAAATTGATAGTTTAGCAAACAAGGAGGATTTGGGGGACAAGGAAGAATGACAGAGAACTCGACTGCATCGAGAATTGCATCATAATTAATTCTCGCCGTTTCTTACCCTCATACGCAGATCATGTCCAAAATCATCTCTGTCCACTCTTACCGCGGCGGAACTGGCAAATCGAACACGACAGCAAACCTGGCAGCTATTATCGCTCGCGGCGGAAATCGGGTCGCCATTGTGGACACCGACATTCAATCGCCGGGGATTCACGTGCTGTTCGGTTTCAGCGAGAGCAACATGGATCGCTGCCTGAACGATTACCTGTGGGGCCGGTGTCCGATCGGGGATACAGCCTACAATGTGAGTTCGCAGCTGCCAAAATTAGCCAGTAACGGCACCCTTTACCTGATTCCTTCGAGCATTAAAGCAGGGGAGATAGCGCGAGTTTTGCGCGAAGGCTACGATGTGGGACTGCTTACCGACGGCTTTCAAGAACTGATCGATTGTCTGGACTTAGACTACCTATTTATCGACACGCACCCGGGGCTCAACGAAGAAACCCTCCTCAGCATCACCATTTCCGATATCCTGCTGCTGATTCTGCGTCCGGATCAGCAAGATTTTCAGGGAACTGCTGTCACGGTAGATGTGGCCCGAAAATTAGAAGTTCCCAAGATTTTGATGACGATCAATAAAGCCCCTGAATCCCTAGATTTTGAGGATTTGAAGCAGCAAGTAGAGAAGATTTTCAACATCCCAGTTGCAGGGGTGCTGCCCCACAGCGACAAGATGATGCTTCTCGCCAGCCAGGGGGTGTTTGTGCTGCACTTCCCTAAAGATCCTCTAACTCAGGTGGTGGAAGGGATTGCGAAACAGATTTTGGAATAAGTGGTGCAGCGAATGTCGAGATCCGCGCTTGGCTTGAGTTTCGATCTCAATTCTTCGGCAGCGATGTCCTCCTGCGTCTGGGGCTGCTGGCGGAGGAACTTTCAAAGGCGACAATATTTAGTTAAAGAGTTAGGAGAATGGCGACAAAATGAGATACAAATAGATTATGAGAATTTGTTAAAAAACTTTAGGAGGAGAACTCATGGATTTTGACTTCCGCATACTAATAGTATTGATGCCCGTATTGTTGGCGGGCGGCTGGGCAGCTTACAACATAGGCACTTTAGCTCTCAAACAAGTGCAGAAAATGTTTAACAACCAAGCTTAAACTCAGCCTCTTTTCAGGTAATTCCGCAGCCGACTGTTTTTTGATATACAAAACAGCCGGCTGATTTGTGCATAGGCTCTGCTTAAGTGATGGCTGATTTTTGGCAGGGGGACAATTTACTACTGCAGAGAGATGGGGCGAAAGCGAAAGGAAAGTTATCTTGAAAAATTAGGCAAAAACCGGGTGCGATCGACCAAAATACTTTGTTGCAGCAGAGGAGGGTGGGTAAAAAAACCGGCGTTGCTTCATCGAGGCGATCGCGTAACTCTGCTTTTTGAGCTTTTGGGTTCTACTCAGAAGTTTTGAGTAGAGTGCCATAAAAATATTTGGCAAGCACGCTCTGGCAGAAAATATGAGACAATCACAAAAGTATTTGCCCTGACAATCGCCCTAAAAACTGCGGAGTTTAACTGGTAGGGAATATTGGTCAAATTGTCAATGTTTAATTCCTATATCTTTAGATAGATTATGCTTTTTCCCCGATCGAGCGGCTTGCTACTCCACCCCACATCCTTTCCCAGCCGATTTGGCATTGGGGACATGGGAATAGAAGCATATCGCTTTATTGACTTTTTAGTAGAGAGCGACCAGCAATACTGGCAGGTATTGCCGTTGGGGCCGACAGGATACGGCAATTCTCCTTATTCGTGCTATTCAGCAATGGCGGGAAATCCGCTGCTGATCAACCCAGAACTGCTGCGGGACGACCAATTGCTCGCCGATGAAGACTTCGCTAATTTACCAGAATTTCCGCTCGATTATGTAGACTTCGAGCGGGCGATCGCCCTGAAAGTACCTTTGCTCAAAAAAGCTTGCGAAAACTTCAAAGCCAACGCATCGCCGGTGCAGCAAAAAGAATTCTCAGCTTTTTGCGAAAGTAAAGAGAATTGGCTGGAAGATTACGCCTTATTTATGGCACTAAAAGACAACTTTGGCGGTGTTAGCTGGAACAATTGGGAACCAGAAATTGCCCGCCGAGAACCAGAGTCTCTAGAGAAGTGGCGCCAGCAGCTAAATGCTGAAATCTATTACTACAAATACGTCCAGTTTGAGTTTTTTCGCCAGTGGACGGAGTTGAAACGCTATGCCAATCTGCGGGACATTAAAATTATTGGCGACATTCCGATTTATGTAGCTCACGACAGCGCAGATGTGTGGTCTCATCGAGAAATATTCTGCTTGCATGAAGCCACCGGAGAACCAGCTTTAATGGCCGGAGTGCCCCCGGATTACTTCAGCGCCACAGGTCAATTGTGGGGGAACCCAGTATACAATTGGGAGAAGTTGCAAGCAAATAATTTTGAGTGGTGGGTGGAGCGTTTTGAAGCGATTTTCGCTTATGTAGACGTGACTCGGATCGACCACTTTCGAGGATTTGAGGCTTACTGGGCGGTGAAGCGCGGGCAAGAAACTGCTATGTACGGAGAGTGGATTAAAGCGCCGGGAACAGCTTTGTTGGATCTAATCAACCAGAAGTTTGGCAACTTGCCGATTATCGCTGAGGATTTAGGGGTAATTACTCCAGAAGTGGAAGCTTTGCGCGATCGATACGAGTTTCCAGGAATGAAGATTTTGCAGTTTGCTTTCGGCGCGGGCCCTGGCGATCCTTTCTTGCCTTTCAACTACGATCGCAACTGCGTAGTTTACACAGGCACCCACGACAACGACACGACTGTCGGCTGGTTCAATCAACTGTCAAACTACGAAAGAGATGAGGTTTTGCGTTATTTGGGCTGCATCGATCCCCAAGGAATCCACTGGTCTTTAATCCGCATGGGTTGGATGTCTATTGCTAATATGGCAATTGTGCCGTTTCAAGATTTGTTGGGGTTGGATACAGACGCGCGGATGAATTTTCCGGGGAAACCTGAGGGAAATTGGGGCTGGCGGTATCGACCCGAAGCTTTAAACAGGGAAGTGGGCGATCGGCTCAAAAGCATGACTTACATCTCCGGACGCGCTCCCGATAAAAATTGATCGTCGGGAATGGGTAGTTGGTAATGGGTAATTGTTAATGGGTAATGGGTAATTGGTAAGGAGTCAATAAAGACGGAGACTCTAATTAAAAGCTGTGACTGCCAGCCATTACCTATTTCCGATTACCCATGAACAATTACCACTTAAAAATTAACAATTAACCTTCATTCTTGGGCTTTTCTGAAGGCTTTAGTTCCTCTGCTTTAAAAACAACTTCTTTGACGACTCCCGGAACTCCGAGTAGTTCGGCTTGTCCGTTATTAACAGCAATCATTACTCCACCGGCGTTACCAGCTACAACTACCAATTGCTTTTGAGCCTGCCAGGTGCGCACAGTTCCTGAAGGCAAAACTCCCTCAAACTCTGTTTTGCCATCGACTTCAACCTGCATCCACGATTCTGCTTTAAAAGTGAGGCTAACCATAACTGGTTTATTGCCAGATGTATCTAATTTTTGACCGGTTTTTGCTGCTTCCACAGTGGCGTAACTCTCCGGTTTCTGAGTTTTTGAGACCCTCGATGCCTCAGCAGCGGCGCGAGCTTGTTGTTGCTGTTCAAGTGCGAGTTCTTCGGCTGCCGCACCGTTTTTTGCAGTCACAGAACTGCCCATCAACTGAGATAAGACATTGACTGAACAGATAATTAGAAATGTATAAAAGAGGTACAGGTGGATCGGCCGCAACTGAGGCCCGTCTTGCCACGATAGCTTGGTTTTCGATCGAGGTGGCGGTTCGATGGGGAAAAACTCGGCAAACTGACTTCCGTCCAAACCCATTGCTTCAGCGTAGCGCTTGATCAAACCCTGAGTGTAGACGGGTTCGGGAAGTTGGTCGAGTTGACCGTCCTCAATGGCTTGCAGCAGATTCCGCCGAATCATTGTTACTAGGGCTACTTTGTCCAAACAAATCGAATGCTGTTCGCGGTACTGGCGGAGTTGAGCCCCTATTTCCGCTAACTTCTTCTGAGCTGGTTCTGGCTCTTGGGAGTGCAGTTTCTTCTTAGTTGTTTTGAAGAATAAAAACAATAAATTCTTTGTCATATGCTGTGCTCCTGGGAATTTACTGGCACGCTTATTGATGTTAGGTTGACTAGATTCCATAAATAAATAATTTCCGAATCTTCTAGGGGTCGGTAGCAGCCTGGTGGCAATATTGGCAATTCGGGCCGCTGCAATTGAATCGGGCCGATGGCGGTGCGGTGCAGGCGCACCACAGGATATCCCAACTGCTCGGCTGTTCGCCGAATCTGTCGGTTTCTGCCTTCTGATAGAATGACTTCTAACAGAGTTTGCTCGCGGGCGCGATCGAGAATTCTAACTTTCGCGGGCAAAGTCTTTCTGCCTGACAAGATGATGCCCTGACGCCACGCTTGCAGTATGGGTTCCGGGGGCTCGCCCAACACCCACACCTGATAAGTTTTGGCGATCGAGTGACGCGGATGGGTCAAACAAAATGTCAGCTTACCATCATTGGTGAGCAAGAGGGCACCGGTGGAATCTGCATCTAAGCGTCCTACGGGGTGGATGCCTTGACCCGAGCGCAGTTGGGGCGGCAGCAAGTCGAGAACTTTCGATCGGGCTCTGGGATCGCTGCATGTAGAAACGACGCCTGCCGGTTTGTTGAGCAACAGATAAACCTGTGACGGTCGATCCGTTGGTTTTACCGGGACTCCATCGACTTCGATCAGATCCCGAGCGGGGTTCGCTTTTTCTCCTAAGCGAACAATATTGCCATTAACTCGGACTCGTCCAGCTACAATCATCTGTTCTGCAAGACGGCGAGAGGCTATGCCCCACTGGGCGAGGATTTTTTGCAGCCTTTCATCAGACATGACGGGAGTGTGGAAACCCCCAACTCGCGAGCGGTGGGGGAGGAAACAGGACACGGTTAATTGATTAACCGATGCTGGCAATGCTCAATTTCAGGTTGGGAATAAATTATAATGCTCGACCAATCCTTGCAGGGCGTTGCGCCATGTAAAGATTGTCCTGATGGCATGACCCTGAATGTTGTGCAAAAACTACGAGGAAAAGACTCGCGGCAGGCACAGGCTTGCACCGTTGGTTTGCGGCTAATTTGAGAGGTTTGGGTCTGCCCCGACCCTAAACCAACACTACCATAAATCCCGTACTCCTGGTTAAATTTATACGCTCGATCGCGAATTTTTCCTGGGGATCGCACAACTCGCGAAGGAAGGAGAGATCAAAAAGCCAGAAAGGGTGAGAATTTTTCTGCTTCTGGCTTGCTGATTCGACATTTCTGCTTGCTTTGGGAACTATATAGGACTTGCGCTCATCAACCCGGTTTCGCCAGAAGAATCAGAGGTTGACGGCGATATATCTATGAAGAAACCTGGTTAATGAGACCGGATGCGCAAGTTCGAGTTAAATTTCTGTGCTTGAATATTAAGGTTTATATTCTGAAATTGTTTATGACTGTCGATCGAAACTCTCTTCAATTTGACAATAGAGATGGCGCTGCTGGCTCTGGTGGGGCTGTTAATCTCGGCTTTGAGCCTGGGAAACATAAGCCGAGTCAAGGCAGCCGGATCGCGAGCGCCGTGCTGTCTCCGGCGGTACAGTTGTGGCTGCGATCGCAAGTTCAGCAGGTGGACGAGTTGAAGGTGAAAATTGAGGGGAGCGATCGACAAATCTTCAGCGGTGCGATCCCCAAAGTAACGGCTGCCGCGAGGGGTGCCGTGTATAAAGGACTACACCTAACTGAAGTTGCCCTAGAGGGCTGTGGCATTCGCATCAACCTGGGTCAAGCTCTCAAAGGCCAACCCCTGCGTCTGGTGGAATCCGTTCCGGTGGCAGGCATTTTGAGGCTGAGTCAAGCGGATTTGAATGCGTCGCTGAAAGCGCCTTTGCTTGCTGATGCTTTGAGCGAATTTTTGCGGACGATGCTGCCGCTAACAGATGGGGAAAAGTCGCTGAAGTTGCAAAATTCGCAGATTGCAATTGAGAGGGGTTTGTTGACGCTTTCGGCGGCAATTTTGCGCGCTGGCGGTAGGCAAATTCCTTTGGTATTGCGGACTGGTTTGCGGATGACCAGCGGTCGCGAATTGATGTTTGAAGCACCAGAAATCGAAATGGATGGAGAATTAAAGAGCAGTGATTTCAATGATTTTAAAATTGATTTTGGACCTGAAGTTGAGATAGAAGAGTTGATTTTGAGTCCGGGGGAGATTGTTTGTCGGGGAGGAATTAGAGTTTTGCCTTAGTTAGTTAACTGTTGACTGTTGACTTTAACCTTAGTTAGTTAACTGTTGACTGTTGACTGTTGACTTTAACCTTAGTTAGTTAACTGTTGACTGTTGACTGTTGACTTTAACCTTGGTTAGTTAACTGTTGACTGTTGACTGTTGACTTTAACCTTCCACGCACAGCTTGGGAATACATAGCCAATTCCCAATGCCAAATTCCCCATTCCCAATTCTCAATTCCCAATTAGCGGGCGATGAGGTAAGAGTCGATCGCGGGCAACAGTAAAGTGACAAAATAGTAGACTAAGGGTGCGGTAAAAACATAACTGTCGGTGCGATCGAGAATGCCGCCGTGACCGGGTATCAACTGTCCCGAATCCTTAACACCGGCGTCTCGCTTCATCATCGACTCTGTTAAATCTCCCAACAGGCTAGCAACGCCAATCAACAGACCAAAAGCAGCCCCAGTATACGGCCACCCCGGCCAGTGCAAATACCAAGACCCAGCGACGGCTACGGCGATGCTGCCGCAAACTCCGAATACAGCACCTTCAACGGTTTTTTTGGGGCTGATGTGGGACAGGCTAGTGCGGCCGAAGAATTTGCCGACAAAATAAGCCCCAATGTCAGCGGCCCAGATGCAGAGGAAAGCCAGCAGCAGCGAAGTCAATCCTAGAGAAATGTGGCCCGAAGTTGTCCAAGACGGCGGTGAGTAAATGTTAACGGGCAAATTGCTTGCTACTGCTTGGCCCAGTTTAGTTGTAGCAAGATTGTCTGGGTCGATGCCGACTCGCAGCCGTATCCAATAGCTGGGCAAATAACCGCCGTAGAACAATCCTAAAATTGAGGAGGCAATATCGGCGATCGTAGATAATTTAGGTTGGAATAACAGGTAGAAACAGATTAAGGTTCCGGCTAGGGGGAACATGGCATCTACGAGTTGCGGTGCTAGGGCGGCAGTAATTAGCAGGCCTTGACTGACGGCTAAGGTAGTTTTGGCAGCGGGTGCAATGCCTTTAGCCCTGGCTAATTCAAAATATTCCAATTGGCCTAGGTAGACGATGACCCCAAAGCCGACGGTGAAGTACCATCCCCCCATAATAATCATTCCCAAAGCAAGGGCGATCGCAACTATTCCACTGAGGATACGAGACCAAGGCATAAAATGAATTTCTCTTGCAGACGGCGGCGGGTCATTCGATTTTGGATTTTGGATTTTGGATTTTGGATTTTGGATTTTTCAAGAGCACGAGTTTCTCCCTTGCACAGCTAACCCCCATTTCCAATCGGCGATCCAAAATCTCAACTCAGGCGGTCAATCCAGCTATGGTCGCCCTTATTCTTAAGTATGAAGGTTAAGTGAACTTAAAAAAGATTAAGAATTACATTTAGTCTTTAGTCATATGCCATAAAGCCTCCGGGCCCACATCATCATCTTTGATTTGGTGTGCGAGTACGTGACTCTAATGACTGACGGCTAATCCAGCTTTTCGCCGCTGAGAATAAATATGGGATTGACGGCGGCAAAGGTTTGACTCAGGCCGCGAGTCTCCAAGCGGTTGACGGCGGACTGGACTACTTCGATGTTGCGGACTTGCAACTCGGCGAACCCTTCGGAAATGGCGTAAAGATTTTCTAAATTGCCAGCGGTAGCGACAACTCTACCGTGGAGTGGCAAGTACCGCCAGACTTCTTGGAGAATGGCTTTAATGGGGCGACCTCCTTCGATGCAGACTCGGTGGGGGGGTTGGGGCAGGTTTTTGAGGCATTCCGGGGCACTGCCTTCTATGACTTCTACGTTGTCGAGATCGAATCGATCGCAATTTCTGCGAATCAAGCTTGCTACTTCTTCGTCCCTTTCGACGGCGATAATCCGACCTTTGGGACACAGCAAACCTGTTTCTACGGCGATCGTACCAGTACCTGCACCGATGTCCCACAACACTGAGTCTGCTTGCAGCCGCAGGTGGGAGAGTAACAGCAGTCGGACTTCTCGCTTACTCATGGGAATTCCCGGTAAACGTTCAAATAAGTCATCGGGAATGCCTGGAGTGACGTAGGGCCAAAGCATAGTTCTATTTTTGATTTTTGATTTTTGATTGAAGCAAGACCGAAGTTGGAACTAGCGGAAGAAGTAGAAATTCTCCCCATTTCCCCCAAGGCTTAATATTTACTGTCGCACAACCTTGAGAGTTTGGAGGCCTCTATCGCTGCAACCTGTGATTTTGCCGCCGGCGGTAAGGACTTGTTGCAGGTAGTCAAGGGCTTCTGGGGTAATGATTTCACCGGGCATCAGGACTGGTATTCCTGGGGGGTAGGGACATATGAGTTCGGCGCACAGGCGATCGACTGCTTTGTCTGCGGGTACTGTTTCCGCTGGCAAAAAGAAGGCTTCCCGGGGGGAGAGGAGAGGGGGAGAGGGGGAGAGTGGGAGAGTGGGAGAGGGGGCAAATCTTCCATCGGACATCGGACTTCTTCTCTGGGACTTCTTCTCTGGGACTTCTTCTCTGGGACTTCTTCTCTGGGACTTCTTCCTGACATCCGTTACATCCGTTACAGAATCCGTTGCCGAACTTCCTTCTTCCTTCTTCCTTCTTCCTTCTAAAATCGTCAAAGCTTTAACTAGATTGTCGATATCTGTTTCTGTATTGCCCAAGCTGATAATAAATGTTAGATGTTGCGGCATTGGTAATTCTGCGGTGACGGCGAGTTGAGAGTGCAGAATTTCATCGGCGGCAAATCCTGTGATTCCTAAATCTGATACTTTTACTGTTAGCCTGGTTCTGTCTAATGCTGCAAAACCCGGCGTATTTAACGGTTCTAAAACTGATAAGCCGGGAATTTGACTGATGCGCGATCGCGCTTTTTCTGCTAGCTGTAAAGTTTGAGTCATTAATTGTTCGCCGTGGAGTGCGATTTGTTGGCGGGCTGCGTCTAGGGATGCTAATAGTATGTAACTCGGGCTGGTGGATTGTACTAACTGCAATGCTCTATTTAATTTTTGGATATCTATGCGATCGCCCTTGAGGTGCAGCATCGATGCTTGTGTCATTGCACCGAGGGTTTTGTGGATTGATTGTACTGTTAAATCGGCACCGCCTGATAGTGCCGGTTCTGGCAACTTTGGATGAAAGTTAAAGTGCGCGCCGTGGGCTTCGTCTACTAATAACGGTATGTTGTATTGATGGGTAATTTGGGCGATCGCCCGCAAATTGCCGCAGACGCCGTGATAGGTTGGGTAAACCATCATTACTGCTTTCGCGTCGGGATGTTGTTCTAATGCGGAGGCTGTCACTTCTGGGGTGATGCTGTTAGCAATATCCCAATCCGGGTTGTACTCTGGATTGACAAAAATTGGAATTGCACCGGATAAAATTAAACCAGAAATTGCCGAGGAGTGGATATTTCGAGGCAAGATAATTTTATCTCCGGGGCCGCTTGTCGCTAAGATGGCGGCGATAATTCCGCAAGTCGAACCGTTGACCAAAAACCGAGTTGATTGTCCTCCAAATGCTTCGGCGGCTAAGTCTTGAGCTTCGGCAATTGCACCTTCTGGATTAAAGAGATTGTCTAACTCCGGCAATTCCGGCAAATCCGAGCGAAATACTGTGGCACCAAATAAGTCAACTAGCGGGTCTGAGATTCCTTCTCCGCGTTTATGTCCGGGGGCGTAGAATGGGGCGTGGGGATGATTTGTGCGATCGCGCAAAGCATCTAATAGAGGGGTTTTTGTTTGAGAGTTTGCTGGTGACACGATTAATCTTGATTGCTGTATTTGATATCTAAGTAGAGCGATAGGAAAAAACCATAATATCTTGTAGGGGCGGGCCCGGCCAGTATCTTTACTCTCAGGCAGTTTATTGCTTTACTCATGCGCCCTCCCCATCTAATCTTTATTTGTAACCACCTACTTAGTTTAAGACCAAAGGCATAATTTGCTGCGGACGTAATAGTTAATTATAGCTATTTAGATAGATGTTGTCGCCGCAATCTTGCGTTTAAAATTATGAGATAAAACAATACCACAACAGAGTTATTTTTGTTGAAAAATATAGCTAGAAGTGGCGACAAAATGTTTTTGGAACATCTTTATTAGCGAGTAAAACACTAACATGATTTTTCCCAACCCTAGTCCGTTGCCAGGCCCGCAGATTCCCAGTACCGAACCGGGGCTGCCGACTATACCCGCATCGCCACCAGTGCCGGGCCCCGTACCCGAACCGATTCCCGGCCCCGTACCCGAACCGGTACCTGCGCCAATTCCGCAGCCAATTCCCGAACCGGTGCCGGAAACCGTCCCCTCTCCGATTCCTCAGACAGTGCCGGAACCTATTCCTCAGACAATCCCTGAACCTGTGTAAATTATGTAGGGCTTACGCACCTATTCCCGGTTTTTGCGACAAATCTGGGGTTTGGCTGGGAGATATTCGCACAGAAACTGGGTTGATCGCCGCGCGTCCGTAAGTCCTGTCCTATATATTGCGGATACTTATGATATTTTGAAACAGTGATATGTTTCTAAATAGCTATGCTTACTGCCGGAATTGTCGGACTGCCTAATGTTGGCAAATCTACTTTGTTTAATGCTCTGGTTGCTAATGCCAAGGCGACTGCTGCTAATTTTCCTTTCTGTACGATCGAGCCAAATACGGGTGTCGTGGCAGTGCCAGACGAACGGTTGAACGTGCTGAGCAATATTAGCAATTCCGCGCAAACTGTGCCGACGCGGATGGAGTTTGTGGATATTGCGGGTTTGGTGAAGGGGGCGAGTCAGGGAGAAGGATTGGGAAATCAGTTTTTATCTCACATCCGGGCCGTAGATGCGATCGTCCACGTTGTCCGCTGTTTTGACAATGATGATATTATTCACGTTGCGGGTTCTGTCGAGCCCCAGCGAGATATTGACATTATCAATCTCGAATTAATTTTAGCAGACTTAGCTCAAATTGAACGCAGGCTCGATCGCACTCGCAAGCTGGCCCGCAACAATAAGGAAGCTCAGGCAGAAGTGGATGTGCTCGAAAAATTGGTGGCTGTTTTGAATGCGGGGAAACCGGCGCGGCAGTACAGTTTCACAGATGAAGAAGCTGAATTAGTTAAAGGTTTAGAATTACTGACCAACAAACCAGTTATCTATGCTGCTAACGTGTCTGAGGACGATTTAGCAACGGGAAATAGCTATGTCGAACAAGTGCGGGAAGTAGCAAAAGCAGAAAATGCTAAGGTTGTCATAGTTTCGGCGCAAGTTGAGTCAGAATTGGTGGAGTTATCCGAGGAAGAACGAACGGATTTCCTAGAATCTCTGGGGGTAAAAGAAGGGGGATTGAAATCTCTGATTCGAGCTACTTACGAATTATTGGGTTTGCGGACTTATTTTACTAGCGGCCCAAAGGAAACTCGCGCTTGGACGATTATCGCGGGAATGTTAGCACCGCAAGCTGCAGGGGTGATTCACTCGGATTTTGAACGGGGTTTCATCCGGGCCGAAACTGTAGCATATGAAGATTTGGTTGCTACGGGCGCGATGAATGCGGCTAAGGAAAAAGGCTTAGTTCGCAGTGAAGGTAAAGAGTATGTTGTACAAGAGGGGGATGTGCTGTTGTTTCGATTTAATGTTTAGCTTTTTTAAGGAGATTGGCACATGGATATCATTTCGCTGGTAATTGCTTGGCTGGTAACATCGGTGAGCTTTTTTATTATTTCCAAGTTGCCCATCGGGGTGGATATTGACACTTTTGGAAAAGCGATGATTTCGGCGGCGGTTTTTGGATTGCTAAATGCTTTGGTGCGGCCGGTTTTTGTGGTTTTGGGTTTTCCATTGGTGTTGGTAACTTTTGGTTTGTGGATAATTGTTATCAACGCGATTATCTTTGGATTAGCGGCTTGGCTAGTCGAAGGATTTCGCTTGCGCTGGGGAATTTGGAGTGCTTTGCTGGGGGCGATTACCCTCGGTTTTATTAACTCTCTTCTCTATCAGGTGTTGAGTACGCTGCCAAAGGTACGGTAGATCGAGGTAATGCGGTAGAGGCCGGTTTATCTATCTTGTTAGCTATAGCAAATATCTCTAGTTAACTGGTTCCTAGCCTCTGCCTAGGAATCAAGATCCACAGGCTCTGCGTCGCTTTCCCATCAGCAAAATAGGAGGCAGAGCCTCCGGATCTTTGTTACCAGGCAGAGCCTAGTAACGAGTAGAATATCTCTAGTTAACTGGTTCCTAGCCTCTGCCTAGGAATCAAGGTCCACAGGCTCTGCGTCGCTTTGCCAGCAGCAAAATAGGAGGCAGAGCCTCCGGATCTTTGTTACCAGGCAGAGCCTAGTAACGAGTAGAATATCTCTAGTTAATTGGTTCCTAGGCTCTGCCTAGGAATCAATGTTCAGAGGCTCAGCCTCGCTTTGCCATCAGCAAAATAGGAGGCAGAGCCTCCGGATCTTTGTTACCAGGCAGAGCCTAGTAACGAGTAGAATCCGCCCCTAATGAGTAATGAGTAATCACTAATTATCAGCAGCAAAAGCCTCTCGACGGCGACTGTTGTCAACGGGCCAGTCTGTATTTTCCCCGCCAATAATGAGTTTTTCAATCGTTACGAATTCTTTGCTCAGTTGTTGGAACACATTAATCAAAACATCGAGGCCGATTGCGTCGCTAGTGCCCAAATCAAACCAGCAGCGAGCCCAAGAACCTTGATACTCCATTTCTCCCATATTGTGCATCAAAGCCATCATACTTTGGTCGGCCAGATTAACATCGTAATTCATCTGACTGATATCTAAGCCTTCATCTTGAACTTGCAAATTTTCCGCATTAAATCCTCCGAGTTTTCCCAAGAAAAACCATGAGTCAAACACTTCTTCAACATACTGTTTTTCACCGTTTGAAGGCACGTTGCTGAACTTCACCCAAATCCAGAGGTCAAAGGGGTTAAACTCGCGAAACTCTACTTGCATAGTTTTTTGGTGTTTTTATAGTGGTGGTAAGGCGGCCGGTCCCCAGAGTCCATTTGCATCTCTAATTTTATCGCGCATCGGGTCGCAGTCGCGAGATTTGCTGTCGAGACGGTTGCGGGTTCTGCACTGCTGAAAGAAGATTTCGGCTACTAAACTGCGCGGCAGTTGGTCGGGTTTTGCTAAGGCTGCGTCCAAGTTTTTTCTGGCTTCTTCAAGTAAGGTTTTGTTACTGTCTTTCCCCTGAGATTGGGAAAACAAGATTTGTGCTTTTAGATAGAGAATTTCGGGATTATTGGGCGTTTCTGCTAGGGATTTGTTGGCAAACTCTAAAGCGCGATCGTACTTTTTCAAGTCTCGATAGCCTAGTGCCATGCCGCGATAAGCTAAGTAGCGGGGAAAGGCTTTTTGTTCGAGTCTTTGAATTGCTTCGTTGGGGTTGGAAAAGGGCAGGTTTGTGGCTAGCATTAAGTCCATGTAGCCTTTGATTAGGTTGAGCTCTGGGTCGTTGGGCGCTATTTTATCGGCGGCATCTAGGTATTGAAATACTACTCGCAATTTGTTGAGTGCTTGGGGCGCGCCTTTGGCTGTTCCTTCTTGGGCTATAATGTTCGCCCCTTCTAGAAAGTGACCTGCTGCTGTGTAAAGGTTGCCGCGCAAGGGATTGGTTTTCGTCAATTTTTCGCCGACTTCGCGGGTTTTTTGCGCGTAGGAATTCATCGAGTTGAAGTCTTTTTCGATGTAGGATAGGGAGGCTGCCATTGCATAGGCTAGCGGCTCGTTTGGTTCGGCTGATAGTGCTTGTTGAACTTGAGTTTTTCCTTGTTTGTAGTTTCCTTGCTGAAACATTGTTTTGAAAGCGGTTTCGGTGTTGGGCCCGATCGCCTGCGGGTTGCTGCTGCGAAAGGGATCGCCCGCTAATGCTGAGTTAATGCAGATGCCCAGGGCGATCGCTCCTGCACAGGCGATCGCCCGCACTGTCTGTTTACAACTTAACATTTGCTTGCCTAGCGATGCTAAAGGGGTTTTCGTCATCGTCAATTCTCTCAATGGAATATACTGTAAACTAGAAACAAGAGAGTTAAAATGTCAGACTATCGGGCCCGGACAAAAAAAGAGTAAAACTTGCTTGATTTTTCCCAGTTGTTACGGTATATTTTAATAATGGGAGTGTGAGTTATAATATATGAACAGACAGATTTCCATTATTAAAATATACCATGAAAAAAATGAAAAATCAAACTCCCAAGCTGAAAAAAAACAAAAATTTTTGTAAATATTTATGTAAAATAATAGTGGGCGATCGGCAACAGCCAGAAAAAGCCTTAACTATTAATAGCACAAATCGGTTAAATCCGTTAAATCCCGTACACGGCTCGTTGCCGAACTACCTTCTCCCCAACTACCAATTGCGTTAATGCTTTATCTAAAAAACTTAGTATATCATCCTACAGCCTGTCCGAATGCTATTCTGAAAAATATTAACTTAGAACTTCCCTCGCAGCAAATGGGGCTGATTGTTGGTCGCAGCGGTTCAGGCAAAAGTACGCTCTTAGAAATATTAGCAGGTTTAGCGGAAAAAACTAGCGGCGACATCCGCTGGCGCGAACAGGAATTAACACCAGAACACTTACAACAGTTAGGAGGTTTAGTGTTCCAGTTTCCAGAAAGGCATTTTTGCGGAGGCACAATTTTAGAAGAATTGCGACTGGGACATCCTGAATTGGGACAAGAACAAATCAACAAAGCAATGGCAGAAGTGGGACTCGGACATTTGCCGCTGCGGGCTTCCCCCCACGCTTTGAGCGGCGGCCAACAGCGCAGGGTAGCGCTGGCGGTGCAGCTAATTCGGCAGCCGCATTTACTACTTTTAGACGAACCGACGGCGGGTTTGGATTGGTCGATGCGCAGGCAGTTGGTAAGCTTGTTGAGCAAGTTGAAAAGTCACTGGACTTTGTTGATTGTTACTCACGATGCTAGCGATTTGCTGAGCGTTGCCGATCGCTTTTGGACTTTAGACCACGGGGATTTGCAAGAGGTCGATCGCGCTACATTAGAGGCTAAGGAAACCAGTTGCGTTTAATTTTTCGGGCGTTTCTAATGGTTTCTCGGCCCGCTCGAATTCGCGTCAAAGTCAATTGGCGGCGAATAGACTTCGCGTCTACACCAACTTTCGTCCACTCCTAGCGGACTGAAGAAATTCTCGGCGAATATTATTCGCTCCTACATAAACTTTCGTCCGAGTAGAGGGGACTGGATAAAAGAGTGGAAATAAAATCTGATGAATGAGATTAAAATGCCTGTATTGCCCCAGATGAACGAGTTGTGGCAAAAAACGCTGAATTGGCAGCCTGATGAGTCGCAGCAGCAACAATTTCAGCGGCTTTATGAGTTAATTGTCGAGGGCAATCGCTCCTTGAATTTAACTCGAATTACCGAACCGATCGAGTTTTGGGAAAAACATTTGTGGGATTCTCTGCGGGGAATTGCCAGACTGCTGCCAGCTAATAACAGTGTAGGGGAAAATCACAAATTGTCCGCAGAGTCGGTGGAGAAAGTTATTGATATTGGCACTGGTGGGGGTTTTCCGGGTCTGCCGACCGCGATCGCCCTGCCGCAACTATCAGTTACTTTGCTCGATTCTACTCGCAAAAAAATTACTTTTTTAGAAACAGTTTTGCCGTCTTTAGGCATAGAAAATGCTGCGACTTTGTTGGGCAGAGCCGATGAAATTGCCCGAGAACCGCAGCACAAACAAGCTTACGATCTCGCACTTCTGAGAGCAGTTGGAGCCGCTCCTCTTTGCGCTAAATGCGCGCTGCCTCTGCTGAAAAATGGCGGTTTGGCTGTACTTTACCGTGGGAATTGGACGGTGGAGGAAGAGACTCAGTTGCAAAGTGCGATCGAGCATTTGGGCGGCACGGTTGAGTCAGTCGAAGCATTCACAACGCCGACGAGTCAGAGCGCGCGGCACTGCGTTTACTTGCGGAAAGTTGTAACGCAGTTAGAGCGTCCCGCTCGCTCGCTATAGCCGTTTTTCAATGGTTTATAACACGAAACCAGGTTGAATTATTTCTCTGTTCTGTGAGTCTCGCGTTGCGCGGACTTTGTTAGTATAAGTAGGTGTTGTAAAACACCATTATGTAAACGATTGTAAAGTATCCTTAGCCCTAAGCGTGGCTAAGTTAGCCCTGTTTACATACTGTTACATAGCTCGGCTTAATCCCGCTTACCTACTTAGACAACCGAATAATACCATTTTGCCAAATAAGTGCTACAATGCCAGAAAAATAAGGGATATTTTATGAAGGTCAACTATCAAGAA